>JABIPV010000262.1 GCA_018699075.1 Kordiimonadaceae bacterium
ATTATTAAAGTAGATATAAACGATCGGCACCAAGAATAGAGTTGCAATGGTCGAGAAGAGTACGCCAAAGGCTAGCGCAACCACTGTAGGGATCAAAAACTGTGCTTGCAAACTGGTTTCCGACATCATTGGAGCAAGGCCAATAAATGTCGTAAAGGAAGTGAGGAATATAGGTCTAAAGCGTTCTACGGCAGCAATTTCTACTGCCCTAAGTGCGCTTTCACCTTTCTTACGTAAGTTATTAATATAATCAAGCAAAACCAAGTTATCATTTACCACAACCCCTGCCGCAGCAACTATACCCATAACTGAATAAAGACTTAAATCCATACCCAGGAAGAAATGGCCAAGTACGGCGCCCATATACGCAAAAGGAAGGGCCGTTAATATGATAAAAGGTTGGCTGTAAGAATTAAATGCCACCGCAAGCAATATATAAATCGCGATCAGTGCTAACCCAAAACCGCTCACCAGTGAGCTAACAAATTCTTGTTGATTTTTCTGCTGCCCTTCAAAACTTACTTCTACTTCAGGGTACTTAAGTTTCCATTGATCAACATATTTGGTTTTAATGTCTTCAACAATTTCACTGGTATTGGCAATTTCCTTATTAACATTCGCATTCACAGTAAGAGTACGTTGACGGTCCGTTCTTCTAATCGATGTATAGGCTCGCTGATAGTCGACATCCGCGACCGATTCAAACGGCACTTCACCGCCTGCCGCCGTGCGGATACGCATGTCATCAAGGGTATCAAATGAACGCCGATCTTCCTGCGGTAATCGCACCATAACTTTAACGGTGTCTTTGCCGCGGGCTACACGTTGCACTTCTTGACCATAAAAAGCTTGTCTAACCTGACTTGCTAAGTCTGTAAGCGTTAGGCCCATATTCTCGGCGCTGGAAAGAATAGAAAGAACCGCCTCTGTTCTTGCTGTATCAGCAGAATCGGTAATGCTATAAAGCCCGTTATATCCCGCATAAATCTCTTTAACCTCCGTTGCCATTACATCAAGTGCATCACTATTTGGTGACTTAAGCATGATGTTAATGCTTTCACCGGAACCGCCGGCCGTAGAAAAATCAAACGAAATTTGTCGCGCATCGGGAATAACCGGCATTATGTCGCGCCACCTCGAAGCATACTTTTCAACGTCAAAATTTACTTCTTCGATATTTTGAAACACTAAAAACGCAAACGCCATGGATCCATTACCATCAGCCATTACGAGTAAGTCTTTGAACAATTCTTGATCTGGAAATTCTTGTTTAAGCTCGGCCTCTAATTGTCTACCCTTTTCTTCAAGGATAAAGGCTGCCTCATCGACAATATCGTAAGGGGCACCAGCCGGGAATTGTACCCGAGCCTGAATAAAATTCATTGGCACTTCAGGATTGAATACCATTTTAATCCATCCACCAGCATGTATTGAAACAATAACCATACTCATTGAAAAGATAACCAATAAAGAAAGCCCTTTATGATGAAGAGCTTTGTCCAAGAAGGGGCGGTAAAGCACCTGAATTGTGTAAGTTAAAAAGGCTTTCGCTTTAGATTGCGCCGCTGCCGTCATCTTCGACGCGGCATCCATGACAAAATTTGGCACAAAATTAAAGAAAATACGGGCAAAATCGTTGGATTTTTTATCACTTAAATGACGCAAGTGAGACGGTAAGATAAACAGCGATTCCAAAATTGAGAAGGTCAAACACAATATCACGACAACAGGAATTCCGAGAACAAACTGACCGATAATACCTTCAATCATCAACATTGGTGAGAAGAATATCATCGTTGTAATGGCAGAAAATATGACGGGCCGCGCCACTTTAGTCGCGCCGTCAATTGCCCCTTGATCGCCAAGATTTCCATTTTGATTTTCCCGATGGACACTTTCACCAATAATAATCGCATCATCCACCACGATCCCAAGGATAAGTAAAAATGCAAAAAGGCTGATCATACTAAGCGCGACGCCTGTATAAGGCAGTAATGCAAAACACCCTAAGAAGGATATAGCAATTCCCGCTGATACCCATCCCGCAAGCGCAGGAGACAGAAAGATCAGAAGCCCGAAAAACACCAGAACAAGTCCCGTAATCGCGTTCCACATTAACATATCAAGGCGGCTTTTAAACAGTTCAGACGTATCAAACCATTTGGTAATTTTAATGCCATCAGGTAGCGACGGAATAATTTCTTCTTCAAGTACTTTATTTATTTCCGCACTTAATTTCACTACATCCGGAATGCCTTCTGAGCGAATAAATAAAAATAACCCCGGTTTCCCGTTCATTCGAAGTAAAAGATGATCATCCGTAAAGCCGTCAACGACGTTTGCAACATCCTTAAGAAGCACTCTTGTGCCGTCAGAATTTTGCAACACAACAATATCTTCAAAGTCTTGTTTTACGTAGGCTTGACCACGGGTCACAATTTGAATTTGACCTGCTATACTGTCCACTTTACCAGCCGGCAGGTTAGTGGAAGATTTCGAAATGGCGTTTGCCACCTGATTAAATGTCAGGTTATATTTTTGTAACTGAAGTTCAGATATTTCAACGGATACTTCATACTTTCGATCACCGTTTAGCACTGTTTTAGCTGCACCAGGTATTGCCGCAAAACGGTCACGTACTTTTCGCCCTAGCTCCTTAAGTTCATATTCCGTTGCATCCCCATAAATGGCCATATTCATAATATTCATCTGAGCAAACGACCGCGACACTATGGGTCGTTCGGAAAGGCCGGGAAAAGTATTAATCGCATCTACGCGTGCCTTAACCTGATTAAGAAGGCTCTCTACATCTTCACCATCTTCAATTTCGATGGTAACTGATCCAACACCTTCGCTGGCGCGACCAGTTAATCGTTTGATACCGCGAATATCAAAAACTGCTTCTTCGAGGCGGATTACAATACGGTCTTCAACTTCCTTTGGTCCCGCACCAAGATAAGGCACACTTACATTAATGATATCCATAGCCGCAGACGGCATGGCCGTTTTACCCACATTGATATAACCAACAATTCCAAGACCAAAGATAACCAACATTATAAGATTGGCCGCAACCGGATTTTTTACGAACCACTCAATATATTTAGTCATCATTATTCTCCGGGCCGACTACATTTTGAGCAGTCATGTCGGAAGCAGCGATCATATCGGGAAGTGCAGGTTGTGTATCAGTTTCAACAAGAAGCCCATCAACGCTAATCCCAAGCTGAGAGAGATTAACCACATCACCGTCTATCACACCGGAAGAAATAACCACATATTCAGTATTCGTTTCTAACACATCAACCATACGCGTTCTAAGTTTGTTATCCTGATCAACGATCAAGACCTGATTGCCCTGGCGCAGGCTTTCCCGCGGCAAACGAATTACATTTTCAAATGAACGTCCTTCAATTTCCGCACTGACGAACTGACCTATGGTTATGGGCATATTGTCCTTGGGTGAATAAAGCTCATCACCTTTAAGTTCTGCAACCACATAAAGTATGCGGCTTTTAACATCAATGATGCCTTCGGTTCTGATCAACCGAGCATTCCAAGTATTTTCCTTATTTGCAAACTGGCCTTTCAAACGAACAGCATATTGTTTTTCGCCTGTTTCAAGACCAGCAAGATCAAACTGAGCAATATCACGGTTGGTAAGTGGCAACCTTACTTCAAGGGTTTCAGTAGAATAATATGTGCCGACTTTGGCGCCTCTATTTAAAAACTGACCCAAATCTACAGTCTTTTCTGTGAGAATACCGTCAAATGGGGCCCGTAGCTGAGTTCTTTCCAAATCAAGCAGTGCACGTTTCAGGCTGGCTTCAGCGGATTTTAACGCCGCAAGCGCACCCTCACGTTGCGGTTTACGCAATGTTAGGTCACTGGCTTCACCTTGTCCAAGTTGTTCCCATTCTTCTTTTGCAAGGTCTGCTTCGGCTTCTTCCTGCATAACTCTTTGTGTGCGCTCGGCAATGCTTGCTTCGGCAGTAATGACAGCAAGCTCATAATCACGAGGGTCAATTTTAACAATCACTTCGCCTTTTTTAAAGCGACCTCCCGCCACAAACTTTTCAGAAACAAATTGTACTTCGCCCGCCACTTGTGGCACTATATCAATGACTTGCTTTGCCGCAACGGTACCTTGACTCTCGACAAAGAGCTGCATATTTGATGTTTTGGCTTCAATGGAACGGATTGTTCGTGCTAATATTTCGGCCTGCTGGCTTTCTGGTTCCGGACCAAAAAACATAAGCGCACTGGCCAAACCACCGCCAACCGCGAGAACAATAATTCCCGGTATCACTCTTTTAATAACACTCATTTTTATGTCCCTAGGTCAATAGTCTGTATTACAGAACTATAATCGCCTCCCAGTGACAAATAAAGCGATATTCGATTATTAATCCGCTGCTTTTTAATAGAAAGCAACTGACTTTGTTGAGTTAAGCTTGTGCGTTGTGATTGCAACAAAGTTGAAATTCTAATAAGACCTTGCGAATATTGGGTAAGGGCCACTTCTTCTGCGGCAACGGCATTTTGAGCCGCTTGCTCCGTATGCTCTGCTCGTGCAGCTAGTGATTTATCATTATCAAGTGCATCTTCAACTTCTTTAAACGCGCGTAATAAAGTTTGTGCATAGTTTTGTTTTTGGGCTTCAAAATTCATTTGCTCAGCTTTGGCGGCATAACGAAGCTGCCCGCCTTGGAAAATCGGCTGGGTAATGCCACCCACTAAGTTCCAAAATACATTATCAAATTTTAAAAGCTCGCCAAATTCTTCGGTGGTATTATTTGCGGTAGACGTAAGTGTTATACTTGGAAGCAATGCTTTTTCAGCTACTTGTGTTCTGTATCCAGCTGCATACAGGCGTGATTTTGCTGCCTGTAAATCCGGGCGTCTTTCTAAAATATCAAGTGGAACACCGCCAGGAAAATCAGAAAGGTCATCAGGAATACCACCAGAAATATTCATTGCCGCCGCAGGATAACGCCCTGCAAATAATTCTAACTGGCGCATTGATTGGCGGTAAGCACTTTCGCGTTGTTCTCGCGTCGCCTTTGCCGCTTCCAAATTGGTTATTGAAAGCCGCAGGTCAAGCCCGGTGGTGAGGCCGCGTTTAAAACGGTTATTAATAATATTGGTTGTACGTTCATAGTTTTCAACGGTTCTGATTGATAGATCCAATTGCTGTTTTGCTTCAATAACATCAAACCAAGCTTGAGATACTTGCGCTGCCAACGAAAGCCGTGCACCATAATAATCATATTGTGCCACTTCAAAATTTGCGCGTGCTGATGCCGCATTTGACGATAACCGCCCCCAGACATCCACTTCCCAACTGGCATTTAAGCCAAGAGATAAACTATTCGATGTATTCTGAACTGGACTATTAACACCTACCCGTGACGCTGATGCTGATGCACCTAACCGGGGCATTAATCGACCCGTTGCTGCATCCGCAGAAAAACCGGCCGCCTGCATGCGGAGCGCAATTTCATTGTAATTCTGATTATTTTGCATAACTTCAGCGACAAAATCACTTAACTCTGTAATTTCCAAGCTATCAAGCCAGCCGTTTTCAACAGAAGTTGCCTGTCCGTCGCTTGATTGCCATTGGTTTTTAATATCAACGGAACTTATAACTTCATTATCAGTAAAGGGAAGCGATGCGCAGGCCGTTAACGCCAACGTTAATGCCGTAGAGGTCAATAATTTTGTTAGATTCATAATTATGCTCTTATAATCAACTATTCAGTAAGCTTTATTATTTTTATACTTCTGAATTTATTTATATTGAAATATCTTCCTGACCTTAAAATAACCGAGCTTGACCAGAAGGACCAGAGGCAAATTGGTCTTTCATCTCAAATTTTTGTGAGTTCGTCTCAAAAATAGGCTTTTAGAACAGTATTAACTGATTATTTCATCATGTTTAACACCGTCTGGTGAAAAACAGATTGCATGTAATTTGCCACCGCGGCCACAACCACCATCAACAGTCGCCGTAAATTGG
>JABIPV010000331.1 GCA_018699075.1 Kordiimonadaceae bacterium
GTTCGAACGGTTATGTCATTGATGGTCGTTTAAATGATAGTTTCAAAGCGGTAAATCTACTTTGGAACGCGAACGTTGATGTGAAACGTATTGATCAATCAACGGCGGATTTAAAAGCAGGTGATTTTATTATATCTGCATCTGTATCTTCGGATATTTTAAATGAAATAGCAGCGGCAACTGGAGTGGACTTTAAAGCCCTTTCCATAAGTTCTGATGATATTGGACGACCAATTGAAAGACTTCGTATTGGTATGTATCGACGCTACCTTGCCGGTAATATGGATGAAGGTTGGACAAGGTTCTTACTTGAGAAATTTGAGTTCCCATTTGATCAACTTTATGACAAAGACATAACCACTTCAAATCTTAGAAAATATGACGTTGTGATCATACCAAATGATGGCATGGAACGTTTGACGGGTAGTAACGAAGAATATGCCGCTCAATTCCCGCCTGAATATCGAAGTGGTCTTAAGGATGATGAAACTGAAGCGTTAGATGAGTTTGTCAAAAACGGCGGATCATTGGTCATGCTTGGTGATGCCGGTGAATATGCGATCGAAAAATTTAATCTGCCGATTAGAAATGTTGTTGAAGACGTTAGCTCTAAAGAATTCTGGGCCCCAGGAAGTACGCTTCGTATGACATTTAATAATCAAGCCCCACTTGCTTACGGTATGCCAGAAAAAGGTGTCGCTTTATTCTTGCGGACCAATGATGTTTATCAAGTCAAAAACAACACTAAAAATTATCGTGTAAGTCGCATCGCTTCCTACGTTGACCGTGATATCATGGAAAGTGGTTGGCTATTGGGTGAAGATCATATCGCTGAAAAAGCAGTTGCGGTTGCTGTAAAACATGGTGAAGGCGATGTAGTTTTAACTGGAATACGCCCCCAATTTAGAGCGCAAACACACGGTGTGTTTAAGTTGCTGTTTAATGCCCTAGTGAGCAGAACTGAATAACTAATGAAATTATTGGGGTTATCCGTAGGTTTTACTGTTGTTATTTGGATTTCTTCGATGGTTTCTATACCTATCGGACCTGTTCCTTTAACAATGCAAACGGCAGCAATTATGTTATGTGCGTTATTGTTGCCAACGGCCTATGCGGTTATGTCCGTGATCTTATATATCATTTTGGGAATGATCGGTTTGCCCGTTTTTTCTGGTGGAAATTCAGGGATTGATACTTTATTTGGGCCAACAGGTGGGTTTTTAATAGGCTTTCCTATTATGGCTTTCATTGTGTCTTATCTTACTAAGGATATAAAATATAACATTTCAGGAATTAACAAGACGGCTCTTTTGTGGAAGACATTCTGGCCTTGCATTATAGCGACGGTTGTATTGCAAATATGTGGATTGATGTGGGGAAAATATTCTACGGATAATTCATGGCAACAGATTTATGAAATATGGCTTCACCCCTTCTATTTTAACATGGTTGTCAAAATTTTAATTGCCGGGTTTGGTGCTATTTATCTGTGGAGCTTTTTTGAAAAGAAAGAATAATGTCATTTAGCTGGCATAATGAGGATTGCACGGTAATCATTTACATTTGTCCTCGTCGGCCCAGTGATAATTAAATCATCTAACATCTGAAAAGCACTGTAACTATCATTATTTTCCAACATCTTATTCAGGTCTATTTTAAGGGCCTTGGCCCGTTCAATTGATTTATCATCTATAAAGGCGCCAGCATTATCTTCTGTACCATCTATGCCGTCTGTATCCGTGGATAGGGCATATACGTTTCTCTGTCCTTTCAATGCAATGGCTAAGCTCAATAAATATTCTGTGTTACGCCCGCCTTTGCCATTTCCTATGACTTTAACGGTCGTCTCACCACCTGAAATAATAAGTAGTGGTTCTGCAAGTTTGTTTTGCATTACTAAAGATGCGTGCTCTCTGCCAAGCTTTACCGCATCGCCATTTAATTCCCCAAGGTTAAGACATTGGATGCCAGACTTTGCGGCATAATTCTGTGCTGCCTTTAACGCATAAGTCGCATTGGAGATAATAGTGAATTTAGAGTTTTTAATTGCTGGGTTATTAGGTTTTATGCTTTCTGATTGCGGATTATTAAGCCAGTTTGTAACTGATGTCGGGGTTTCAATTTTATGATGCTCTAAAATTCTTTGCGCATCTTTAGAAGTCGTAGTGTCTGCTATTGTAGGGCCGGAAGCAATTACGGATGGATCATCACCCATTACATCCGATATGGCATATGTGCGGACTTGTGCGGGATAGCAATGTGTCGCTAGACGCCCCCCTTTAATGTTTGATAAATGCTTTCGTACTGTATTTATGTCATCAATATCAGCCCCAGACTTTAAGAGTGCTTTATTGATCGATTGTTTTTGCTCAAATTCCACTCTTTCCGGTGGAAATGTAAGTAATGAAGATCCGCCACCCGATAAAAATACAAAAACGTTGTCTTCGGGACCCAAGTTTTTTGTCAGTGCAAGAATTTTTTCTGCCGCCTTTAAGGACATTTGATCCGGTGTAGGGTGGGCGGCTTCGATAATTTCTATATATTCACATTTTACTGAATGGCCATAAGGTGTCACCACTAGGCCGGATATTGGCCCATGCCAGTTATTTTCAAATGCTGCAGCCATTGAGGCCGCGGCTTTTCCTGCACCAATTACAATTGCAGCTTTTGATCTGTCATTATCCAGATATAAAGGAAGACTATTGCGCGGCAATGCTGCTTCTAGAGCTATATTGAAGCTTTCGATTAAGAATGATTTTGGATCAAAGGTCATAATTATTTATAGCATATAAACACCATAAAAAAAGGCGCCGATTAATGGCGTCTTATTTAATTATCGAAATTTTCTTAATCTTGTTCTGGATCTAAAAGTTTATCAAGACATACAACCACATATTTTGTCATTGCATCATCAACTTTTGCTTGGCTTGCGCCTTTCCATGCATTTCTTGCGAGTTCGTATGAAGGATAAATTCCTACCGTATCTAAAGTAGCTGTATCTATAAAATCTGTCGTGCGTGGATCTGATACTTTTCCGCCGAATACTAAATATAATTGACCGTCAGTCATTTGTTGTCCTAATTGAATAAAATTAAATACTTAAATTATGAATTATTTTGTGCTGTTTCTTTCGCAAAGGTCGTACCATCAATAATATCTTTCATATATTTATTAAGGCCATCCACGCCACTGCTGCTGATACGGGATGTGAAATCATCCCGCTGTGTGGCAACAAGGCTAATACCTTCGATTTTTACATCAATAATTTTTACATTACCGTTTTTGTCGCTTCTGACGCGCCAATCAACATCCAACGCATTATTATCTGAATTGTAAGCTTTAGTACGAATAAAGATATCTGCCTTTGCATGTGGGGTAACTTTATCCACCACCATTTTGGTCGTGTCCAATTTTTTCAAACGTGTAGAATTTACTTTTAAAATAAACTCAGGAAAAAGCTTAAAATATTCAGCAAGTTCTTCTTTGCTGGCTTTTTTACGGTGGCGACTTAAACTAATTCTTGCAATATAATCCAAGGCGAAGGCCTCAGTAAGAATTGTTTTGTATTCTTGAAATGTTTGTTCGTCTGTTAGTTCTTTATTATTTAAAACATCAATGGCTTTGGTAGAAAAAACTTCGATAAAATTTCTTGCTTTTTCTTGTTCCGCAGGATCTTTATTATCTGCAAATGCATTCCCGCCAAATATAAGGAGAGTTATAAACAGACTTGTCATCATCAAGCTGATGAATATTTTCTTAAGCATTATAAAGCGCTGATTTAATACCACAGCTTTTGCATGTACTTTATTTTGATGGGCCTGTGTCATGTTCTTTAGCCTTAAATCCATAAATGTGATCAAATTATGCACACTATCTATGATTAAATAATTAACAGAATTTAATTAATGCTAATCTTTTAACGTTTTTAAATATGCTATAACGTCGTTACGGTCTTTTTCTTTTTTAAAACCAGCAAAAACCATTTTACCTTTTTTAACAACATCTCTTGGCTTTAATAGATATGCATCTAATGTCGCGTCATCCCA
>JABIPV010000220.1 GCA_018699075.1 Kordiimonadaceae bacterium
AGTGGTTTCTATGCATGGCTAAGCGGATGGCGTCCATTGTCCCCTCGTCCCGCTCACCGTAATGACTTTTATCGGCAGCAATGATTTCAATATCATTTGGCGTTACTTTTCCCGGTATGCCTGTCAATTGAAGGACATTATTGGCCAGCTTTAAAACTCTTTCACTTTTGATGGTTGTTTCTTCGTCATCGGATATGCCAATAACCCGGGTCTCTTCCCCCATTGCTTTAAATCCGGCGACTAGTCCTGCTTGGGTGCTGCTGCTTCCGGTACACTGCACGACATAATCAAAATGAATGCCTCGCCCGTCGCACTGCTCAACAATTTCCTGAGCGCATCCTAAATAGCCTAATGTGCCAAGCTCATGAAATGAGGCACCGCCATCGATTAAATAGGGCCTGTGTCCCTGACTTTTAAGATATTCAACAAATTCTGCCAACGGGCCCTGATCTTCAATTGGGCGAACGGTTTCGTCGATATATAAATCTGCCCCCATCATACTGCTTAGAAAAATGTTACCTACTTTTCTATAATTTGGGCCAGCATCTTTTGTCCAGCCATAATGGAGCAGAGCACATTTCATATTGTTTTTTGCAGCGGCTGCCGCCGTTTGGCGGGTATGGTTAGACTGAATAGCCCCAACGGTTACCAGCATGTCTGCACCTTTTGCCAGCGCATCCCCCACTAAATAATCAAGTTTTCGGGTTTTGTTTCCGCCGCCTTCGAGGCCCGTTAAGTCGTCTCTTTTTATCCATAAATCCTGACCGTCCAGTAGCTTGCCGAAATTCTTTAATGGATGGATAGCCGTTGGCAGTTGAGCCAGATCAGCTGTTGGCCACTGCGATAATTTTTCCTTAATTAAGCGACTTATATTGCTCGGCATTTATGCGTCCTCATAGTAAGATATCATTATTAATTCTACGCTTTAAGCCATCTTATCATAGCCCCTTAAAAAGAAAAGCCTTGTAAAAAGCTATCATTTTGACCGATCCTCTTAATTGATGTAAGCTCTTTGAAATATATCTTAATGAGCAAAAACGGAGGCAAACATGACCATGAAAAGACGTGATTTTAATAAGATGATTGGTGCGGTGGCGATTAGCCAGACATTTTTATCGGCGGAAGCTCAGACGGTTAGCAATTGGTCGCTCGAAGCCAATGTAGCGGAATGTTGTAGCTGTGAAATTCCTTGTCCGTGTAACTTTGGTCTGGGAACCAAGATGCGCTGCGATGGTAACCGTCTGATTGAAATTTATAAAGGACATGTCGGTGATGTGGACCTTAAGGGTGTCCGCTTTCTGGTTACTTTTGAAATGGGTGTTTGGACGCGCATTTATGTGGATGAAACCATGAGCGACGATCAGATGCAGGCATTTGACTTGATATTACCGCTCGGCTTTTCTGGTTTTAAGAACCAGTCACTATCAATTGAAAAGGTACCACTGAGCGTAACCCGCCAAAACGGTCTAATAAAATATTCTGCACCAGCATCAGAAGTTGAAATGAAACCGCTTAAAGGAATGGACGGTGGCCAGATCACAGTTGATGGCCTTCCCAACAATGCATTCTTTGATTATGTGCAGTACCAATCCGTTGTGCACACACACGAAGGACCTGACCAGAAATGGTCACATAGCGGGACAAATGGTTTTACTTCCAGAATGATGGCTAGTGGATAATAGGTTAAGGATAATTATCTGAAAAATTATTCTTTACAAAATCGAGGAATTTTTCTGATGCGCGGGAGAGCGGACGGTCTGCGAGGTGGAGAGCTTTTACAGAAAATTTTAACGGTGGGTTGAAGCCTTTATAGCTTATATTTTCCGGCTTTTGTGAGGTGGCGGTGAATTTATCGACCACCGCAATACCACTGCCGAGCGCGACCATACTGCGGGCGACAAAATAGGTCTGAGCAATAAGTTTGGAGCTGTAGCTGATCCCTTCCTCATTAAGGCGATGATCTAAAATATCGCTCATGGGGCCACTGGCTTCGATGCTGACATAATCATAACCAACCAGATCGCTTAAACTTAAACGGTCCGGGTAATCATCAAATTCACCTTTACCGTATATGCAAACGAGTTCGCTTTCTGCGATGGTCAACTCCCTTAGCCCCTCTTCCGCCGGTGGATTAAGGGCAAAGCCGAGCTCCTTATCATATTCACGTAAAGTACTCATCATATTGTTAAAATGTTCCGTCTGATAAATAAACTGGGAGGCGGGGTGTTTTTCGCGGTAGCGCTGAATGAGTTTTGGGAGTATTTCAATACTTAAAGCGGCCACAGAAACAATGCGGATTTTACCGTCTTCGGGGTTTTTTAAATTTTCGGCGGTGCTTTTAAGCTTGGCGATCTGATTATAAATCGGGATGGTTTCTTTAAAAAGAATGTTGGCCTCGGATGTAGCGACAAGTCGGCCACGCACCCTGCGAAACAGCAAAAAACCGAGCCCGTCTTCGGTATGTTTTAATATTTTACTGACTGTGGGCTGGGCAACATTAAGCCCCCGTGCGGCTTCGCTAATGGAACCGGTCTGATAAACGGCGTTGAATATTTCAATCTGTCTTAATCTCATATAGACCATCCATATCATAATCCATAGCTTAAAGCTATAATTAACGATCAATAATTCATGAGCTTTTTATTTGAAAGTAACGTATAAAAATCTTCAGTAAAAAAAGGAATGATCAATGACCGTCAAAAAAGCCAATCAAAAAGAAATGTTAAAAGCACCATATCACCTGTTTCTTGGATGTAGTGATGCGGAGCTTTCCATTAAAACATCACGCGGCATTGCCCAGTGGAACCCAGATGCCTGCATCGGCGAAATTGCCGGCGGAAAAAGCACGCTTTCCATTGGCCTTCCAAAGCTTTCCGTTAAAGAAGCGGCAGAAGCCGGGGCCAAGACTTTCGTGATCGGTCTTGCTAATGCGGGCGGATTTGTTAACCCGGAGTGGAAGCCTTATATCTTGCAAGCAATAGAAGCGGGCATGGATATCGCCAGCGGCCTTCACCGCAGGCTTGATGAGATTGCGTCTATAAAAACTGCAGCCGAAAAATACGGCGTAACACTTCATGATGTGCGTCACGGCTATACGGACCTTAAAACCGGAAACGGCGTCAAACGTACAGGCAAGCGTATATTATCTGTAGGTACGGACTGTTCAGTTGGTAAAATGTTTACGA
>JABIPV010000263.1 GCA_018699075.1 Kordiimonadaceae bacterium
GCCGGAGAGGTCGTCACCCAAAATATCCTGGATCAACATCATGCAGCCCACGGGCGTGCAGGAAAACAAGCCGTCGCCGCCCGATAGTAACAGGCCGGCATTTTCATTGGTGAGGCCGTCAACATCCTTGGCGGGGTCGATGGCGGCAATGATGGGGCGTTCTTCCAAATGATCCGGCAAGGGTAATTGAACCAAAATACCGTGAACTTTTTCGTCCTCGTTAAGTTCTTTTACTTTAGCTATAAGTTCTGCCTCACTGACATCATCATTCATCAAATGTTCATAACTGTTCATGCCTGCAGCTTTGGTAGATTTATTTTTATTTCTCACATAAACTTGGCTTGCGGGGTCTTCACCAACGAGTACAACAGCTAACCCAGGAGTGAGATCGTAATTTTCTTTTAAAATAGCTACTCTTTTTGCGACGTCTTCTTTTATTTTTGCCCCAAAGGCTTTTCCATCGATAATTGATGCGGTCATAGGGTATCCTTTAGAAATTATGCGAGACGAATGAGCGCTTCTGCGATGAATGGTGTTCCGTATCTTAGGATAAGAAATAATATAATTGGGGAAAAGTCCATTCCGCCAAGATCAGGAAGTACGTTTCTAATTGGTCCTAGTATAGGTTCAAAAAGTTTGTGCAATGCGCCGTACACTATACTGACGAACTTATTATACGCATTAATTACATTGAACGACATCAATATAGAAATGATAATATAGACAAATAAAAGCGTTGAAATCAGACTAGATACGCCCATAACTAAATCTGCAAGTAAATAAGCAAAATTGCCCATTTTTAATCCATTCTTTTTTGTTAAAAAACTTTATACCTAAGTAGATGTAATTGCTAGGGAGCTATCTTTCAATAGATAGTTGTTAAAAAGGGTAGGAAAATAGTTATTTTGTTAACTTTTTGGCACTATTCTGCTACCCAGATAAATGTATCTGAAGAAATCAGAGAAAAAATGTGGTAGATTTTAGTTTAATCAGTTTAAATACGTCGCTTTTTGGCAGCCAGTTTAATGCCAATAACGGCATAGGTGCGAGCTCTTTTAGTGCTTTGCAATCCTTTTCTGCCAGTAATTCATCTGCGATAGAGACGCCTTGGGCAGAACCTGACGATGCAACACTGCTAAGTCGTTATAATAAAATCAGAAATAAAACACTTTCATTAATGAAAACACCAGTGCAGTACGGGAAGCCGGCTTTGATAAAGATGATAAAGCGCTCTTCACACTCTATTCCGCGCTTAATGATTTAAAGACAATTGCTGAGTATGCTAAATCCGATAGTACGCCCGCATCATTACTTGCCAGCTTAAGCAGTCAGTTCCGAGGGGGACTAGCAGAAGTTGACCAATATGTAAAACAGGCAGAGCTAGATAAACTAATTATTATGGCTGGGGAAAAGAAATCATACGTTACCTCAGATGCGACTATGGGAAAAACGGATACGGATATTCATGGCCTTGAAGTGCAAACCGTTAATAAAACTGCGCCGATAGCAGGCTTAAACGGCGATGAAGTGTTCACCATCAATATTAGTACCAGTAGCACAGCGCAAGATGATATTGTCATTGATCTTTCAGATATTAGTGGCGATGTGACACTGGAAAGCATAACAAATCTAATTAATAGCAATATTAGTGCCGTAACAACCGTTAATGCCGCTAATGAAACGGTGAGCAAATATAAAACACGTGTGCAGATTGATGAATTAAGCGAAGGGCATTTTGGTTTAACATTTGATGTGGATGGTATCGAAAAACTATCATTCAGTGCGGCTGCATCGACACCTGCACTTATTATTGCAGGCACAACCAAATCCAGTGATTATGGCTCCGTGGAAACAGGATCAATATCAAAATATACAAACCTTGACGGTACGGGCCTTTCAAAATCCTATAGCCATGAAATTGTGGGTATTGATGAAGAAGGTTTTGTCATTCCCGCGGATTCGAGCGTTGAAGATAGTGAAGAGACTAAATCAACCTCCCAAACACTCGAAACAACACCGGTCGCTATTAAAGTGGACAGTCAAGGCAACAGCTATGTCGTTGGTACAACCCAAGGAAATATTGACGGTCAAATTAATGATGCAAAAACCAGTGATGTATTTTTATCAAAATACGATTCAGCTGGTACTTTGCTTTGGTCCCGTCTCGTAGGGGCCAGTGATGAGGCGGAAGCGTTTGCCCTAGAAATTGATGTAGATGATAATGTTATAATTGCAGGCAAGACCAACGAGGAATTAATTGCTTCCGATGTATTTTCAGGTACCGATAGTTTTGTGACAAAATATAGCAAGTCCGGTGAAGAACAATGGACACAACAATTGGATACCGCAGTTACGGATCAAGCAAATGCCTTAACGGTTGATGCAAATGGGGATATTTATTTTACAGGTCAAGTGTCCGGTAGGCTTAATATAACAACCACCGATAATGGTGCAACGGATGTAATCATTGTTAAATTAGGTGGCCTGAGCGGGACAACTTTATCGACAACCCAATTAGGAACTTCGGGAAATGATTATGGCAAGCAAATTGCCATCGCTGACGACGGAAATTTACTGGTTCTTGCTGAAGAAGACGGCAATGCAATTATACGAAAATTGGATAAAAACAACTTAGATAGTACCCTCGCCACCTATGATATTGGGGATATTGCTGGTGGAGAAATAACAGGACTATCCGTAGATGGAAATGATATTTATGTATCCGGGTCTACTTTAAGCGGATCCTTAAATGGTGGTTCAGTTGCGAATGCTTACAGCGGGGGCAAAGATGGCTTTGTTACCAAATTAAGCGATAACGGGTCGAGCTTTTCGGCTGATTGGACCTCATACCTTGGGACAATATCTTCGGATTCTGTCAGCGGCATTGCTGTTCAAAATGGATCCGTTTATGTAGCTGGCACGACCAGCGGTGCATTATCAGGAGAAACGCCAACAGGAATTACGGATGGTTTTAGTGCTCAGTTAAATTCAGCTACAGGCGCTATAGATTGGCAAGAACAATTCGTCGGCACCGAAGGCTATAATGAAAATACTGCAGTAGCCTTTTCCTCCAGTGGCTCCTCTGTCCTTGATAAACTTGGCCTAGCGACTGGATCCATAAGTAATTCTGAAACAAGAAATATTGAGACCCAAACTTCGGCGCGGGTCGGGGATCATTTTTATATTTCAATTAACGAAGGTCGTAACTTAAAAATTGATATTCGTGACGGGGATACATTTGATACTCTTGCCAGAAGAATAAATACTTTATCGACCCGTTCACTTAAAGCAAGTGTTACGTATGGAGAAGATGGCCCTGCATTAAAAATTGAGGCTAAAAACGGTGCTCAAATTGACTTCACGGCAGGCAGTGAAGGTCGAGATGCATTGAGTAAATTAGGCTTAGAAGAAAGAAGTATTTTAGCTTCGGAAGTGCTCTTTAATTCGACGACTGCCGATCCTTTTGCTCCTATAGAGTTAGGTGGCGTGTTTGCGCTTAAACTGAATAATGCTTTTTCCTTTAGCAACTCAAAAGAAGCTGAATATATATTCGAACAATTGGACAGTGCCTTAAATGTTATTAAAAGCGCGCATCGCTCACTTACTTTTGATCCTATCAAGGCGCAAATTTTGGCAGACTCAAAACTTAATATTGGCCCGCCGCCGCCACATCTACAGGCACAATTAGACAGGTACCGAGATGGCCTCCAAAGAGTGCTGTCCGTCACTGGCGGAACATTGATTTAAAAAGAGAAGGGTATTTTTTTGAAGTATTTTTACATATTTAAGCTGTTATCAGTAATTTTTCTGAGCATGCTAATTGGTAATATGGCGTTAGCCGCTGGCTCCGCCCCGCCACCAAAAGCAGAAGAAGAGGTGAGTGAATTTTTGCCAATTCCACCAATTAGTGTTGCCATGTATAATAAACGTCAACGTCCCAATGGGACCATGACGGTCATCATGCAATTACAGATCGAAGACGGTGAACAAAGAACTGAGGCCGAGAAGATACTTCCCAGGCTGACGAATGCATATATGCAAGAAACGCTTAAGCTTGCGATGAATTTTCTTGATGTCAACCGTCCAATAAATATCAATATGCTGAGCCGCGTTCTTCAAGGTGTTACCAACCGTATTTTACGCCACGAGCACGCCCGTGTTTTAATCGGCGATGTGGCCGTTCAAAAAAGATAACCTTCTTTAATGGGCCTCATTCCAGTTATCACCTACACCGCAATCAACAGTGAGCGGTACGGATATTTCAAGTGCTGGTAAAGCGGCATTTTCCATAATTCGGGTAATGACGGGTAATGTTTTTTCCACTTCCGCTTCGGGGACTTCAAAAACCAGTTCATCGTGAACCTGAAGAAGCATTTTTGCGTTTAGCCCTGCGTCTACGAGGGCATCTGGCATTTTGATCATGGCTCGGCGAATGACGTCGGCGGCGGATCCTTGGATGGGGGCGTTAATGGCGGCTCGTTCACCGAACGCACGCTGCATTCCATTTTTATCATTGATGCTGCTTATATGAATTTTGCGACCAAATATAGTTTCCACAAATCCATGGGTGCGGCAATATTCTTTTGTATCTTCCATATAATGTTGGATACCAGGGAAACGCTCGAAATATTTATTTATGAATATTTTTGCCTCGCCGCGACCTACGCCCAGTTGTCTTGCTAAGCCAAATGAACTGATGCCATAAATAATGCCGAAATTAATCGCTTTGGCTTGGCGACGGACAATTGGGTCCATCCCTTCTATCGGAACACCAAACACTTCTGATGCGGTCATTGCGTGGATATCAATTCCGTCATGGAAAGCTTGTTTTAACGTATCCAGATCAGCAATATGGGCAAGTAGTCGAAGTTCAATTTGACTATAATCTGCTGCAATAAATTTATGACCCGCTTTAGGGACAAAAGCGTTTCTAATTTTACGCCCTTCTTCGCTACGAATGGGAATATTCTGTAGATTGGGATCGTTTGAAGAAAGCCTGCCTGTAGTAGTCGATGCCATTGAATAAGACGTATGAATACGGCCAGTATCTGCATTAATTTCATTTTGCAATGCATCCGTATAGGTGCTTTTTAATTTTGCAAGCCCACGCCATTCCAGAACTTTTTCTGGCAGCTTATGACCATCTGCTACCAGTTTATCCAGCACATCCACATTTGTACTATAGGCGCCAGTTTTGCTTTTCTTGCCGCCGGGAATTTCCATCTCGTCAAAAAGTACTTCTCCCAGTTGTTTGGGTGAGGCGATGTTAAAAGGATGACCAGCTAAATCGTGAATTTCTGTTTCAAGTTCGGCGAGGCGCAAGGCAAAATCATTGGAAAGACGGGCCAGCATTTGCTTATCTACCAGTATGCCTTCTTTTTCCATATCAACAAGAACAGGAACGAGCGGACGTTCTAATGTTTCATAGACATTGACCATTTTTTCTTGCACCAGGCGTTGTTTAAGAAGGCGGTGCAATCGCCCTGTTATATCTGCGTCTTCTGCAGCATATTCAGTGGCCTTTTCTATTTCGACCATATCAAAGGTAATTTGTTTTTTTCCCGTTCCAACGATTTCTTTAAAGGGAATGCAGGTAACATCAAGGTGAATTTGAGCGAGCGCATCCATACCATGACGATTAACACCAGAATCGAGCACGTAAGACATGAGCATTGTGTCATCAATGGGCGCAATACGAATGCCGTGTTTGATCAAGATCAGCGCATCATATTTCATATTCTGACCGATTTTGAGGACCGCAGGATTTTCGAGTAAGGGCTTTAATTTTTTAAGGGCTACATCAATGGGAATTTGATCTAGTTTAGGCGCTTCAACGGGTTCACTTAAAAGATCGACTGGGGCTTCAGCCTTTCCTATATGTTGAAGAGGAATATAACAGGCAATGCCGTTTTCAATAGAGAGTGAAATTCCCACCAGCTTTGCCGCCATTGCATTTACCGAGGTTGTTTCTGTATCGATCGTCACTTGCCTGGCATGTTCAGCTTTCTTGATCCATAAATCTAATGCGCCTGTGGTGGTGACGGTCTCGTAGGCTACTTCTTTGGGGATTACATTTTCTATCGGTGCGAACTCAGCAGCGGCCCCGCCACCCATATGATTTAAAATTCGGGTTTGAAGACTTCTGAAATTTTGTTCTTCTAGGAAAGGCATCACTAAATCAGGATCAATATCTTTAAGTTCAAAATCATTAAAATCGGGTAAGTCAGGAACATCTAAGGCAAGAGTTACGAGCTCAAGACTAATTCTTGCTTGATCTGCAAACTCAATTAGGTTTTCACGGCGCTTATTTTGTTTAATCTCACCAGCCCGAGCAAGGAGCGTTTCTAAGTCGCCATATTCTTCGAGCAGTAACGCAGCCGTCTTGACGCCAATGCCCGGCACGCCTGGTACGTTATCGGAACTATCGCCAGCGAGGGCTTGAATTTCGATTACTTTTTCGGGGCCAAGGCCAAATTTTTCAATAACTTCTTCAGCGCCAATATGGCGGTTTTTCATACTATCAAACATGGTGACGTTATCGGTCACCAACTGCATTAGATCTTTATCTGAAGAAACAATCGTCACGCGGTGGCCATCTGCTTCTGCTTGTTTGGCATAAGTGGCGATGATGTCATCGGCTTCGTATCCTTCTAATTTAATAGACGGCAAATTAAAGGCGGTAACCGCATCATGAATAATTTGAAATTGTGGTACCAAATCATCTGGGGCTGGTGGACGGTGTGCTTTATATTCAGGATAAATATCATTTCGGAACGTTTTTTTACCTGCATCGAAAATAACCGCAAGGTGACTTGGACGTTCGCTGTCTTCCAGATCACGCAGCAATTTAAAAAGCATATTACAAAAGCCGGACACTGCATTTACAGGTGTTCCGTCAGGGCGGGTAAGGGGGCGAATGGCGTGATAAGCCCTAAAAATAAATCCTGAACCATCAATAAGGTAGAGATGCTTTCCGTTTGACATGTAATTTTGTTCCATAATTATGATATTTACTTAAGAATATAGATTGACCCGTAGACTAGCGAATGATACCGAATAAACAAGCTCATATTGGATCATAAAAGATGACAGATCAAGAACTCGCCATAAAAATTCGCGGCCTAAAAAAAATTTATGGCGGTGAGGGGGCAACAAAACCCAAGGAAGCCCTTAAAGGAATTGATTTATCTATTCCTAGAGGATCGATTTTTGGCCTGCTTGGGCCTAACGGAGCAGGAAAATCCACCACCATAAATATTATTGCCGGGATTGTTGATAAAACGGAAGGTAATGTTGAAGTATGGGGTTTTGATATTGATAAAGACAGCCGTAATGCGAAAGCAAATATTGGTATTGTCCCACAAGAAATAAACTTTGATGTTTATTTTACACCTTTTGAAATTTTGGAACTCTATGCGGGGTATTACGGTATTCCCAAAGCGGAACGCCGTTCAGAAGAAATATTAAAGGCCATGCGCCTGGAAGATCAGCGTGATGCTTATACCCGCTTTTTATCCGGAGGAATGAAGCGTCGATTACTCGTGGGTAAAGCCATGGTTCATAGTCCACCTATTTTAGTATTGGATGAACCAACGGCAGGAGTAGACGTGGAACTTCGCCAGCATATATGGCAATATGTACGTGAACTTAATGAAATGGGTGTGACGGTTGTTTTGACCACCCATTATCTGGAAGAAGCGGAAGAGCTTTGTGATGAGATTGCGATTATAAATCACGGAGAACTTGTTATCTGTGAAAAAACACCGACATTGTTAAAGCAGCTAGATGAGAAAATGGTGGTTATTCATCCGGTTTCAGCGATTTCTGAAATTCCGGAAATTTTAATGCCATTAGGCGCGAAATTAAATGACGAAGGAGCGATAGTGATACACTTTAGCCCGAGCGTGATTACAGTCGGTCAAATTTTACAAAAAATTGCGCAAACAGATATTGAAATAGCGGACTTAAAAACTGAAGAAAGCGACCTAGAAGATATTTTCCTACAGCTTACGAAAAGTAAACAAGAATAAAGGAAATTAGCATGTCATACAGTCATGAATTTGATGTATTGGTAATCGGAAGCGGTGCCGCGGGGTTAAACCTCGCGCTTCATGTAGCAGACAATGCGAACGTTGCTATTCTTTCAAAAAATAAAATATCAAGTGGAAGCACATCCTGGGCCCAAGGGGGGATTGCGGCAGTTCTTGATGATCGAGATACGATGGAGTCTCATATTGACGACACTATAAAAGCTGGTGCGGGACTTTGTGATTATGAAGCAGTAAAGTTTGTGGTTAGCCAAGGTAAAGAGGCCATAAATTGGTTAATTGAAAATGGTGCCGATTTCACCAAAGATCATGAGCATGATAAGGAAACCGTTGTCGAAGGGGATTACCATTTAACCAAAGAAGGCGGACATTCCTTTAGACGCGTTATCCATAGCGCAGATGCCACCGGTAAAGAAGTGCAGATTTCATTAGAAGATAAAGTGCGAAAGCATCCAAATATTACGCTTTTTGAACATCATATGGCAGTAGATTTGGTAAGTAATAAAGCAACGAGCCCTGAAGACCGTAGATGTATTGGTGCCTATGTGCTTGATACTAAGCGCGGTAAAATTGATGCGTTTAGCGCACGGGCAACGGTACTTGCAACTGGTGGGGCAAGCCGAGTTTATCTTTATACCTCTAATCCTGACGGCTCAACCGGTGACGGGATTGCCATGGCTTGGCGGTTTGGATGTCGGGTGGCAAATATGGAATTTAACCAATTTCATCCAACCTGTCTTTATCATCCAGATGCGCGGACTTTCTTACTTACCGAAGCCCTGCGCGGTGAGGGGGCCTATCTTCGTCTTCCAAATGGAGATCGGTTTATGGACCGATTTGATCCGCGAGGTGAACTCGCATCCCGTGATATTGTTGCTCACGCCATCGACCATGAAATGAAACGTATTGGCGCGGACTGTCTTTATCTTGATATTTCACATAAGGACGATGATTTTATCGTCGAGCATTTCCCGACCATTTATAAGCGCTGTTTAAAACTAGGTTATGATTTAACCAAAGACCCCATTCCGATCGTACCCGCAGCCCATTATACGTGTGGTGGTGTTATGACGGATTTAAAAGCGCGCACAGATGTTAATAATCTTTATGCCATTGGCGAAGTAGCCCACACAGGCCTTCACGGTGCCAATAGAATGGCCAGTAATTCATTACTTGAATGTTTGGTTTATGCGCATTCAGCATCCAAAGATATTCTGGAAAACCTAAAGGTGGATAAACCGATTGTGATATTAAAACCGTGGGACGAGAGCCGCGTGACGGACAGTGATGAAGAAGTCGTGGTTTCACATAACTGGAACGAACTGCGTCATTTCATGTGGGATTATGTTGGTATTGTCCGCTCAACCCGCCGTCTGCAAAGGGCGGCGCGACGCATTGATATGCTCGCCGGTGAAATTCGTGAATATTATAGTTATTTCCGCATTAGCCCTGACCTTCTTGAACTCAGGAACCTTGTCACCGTTGCCGATACAATTGTACGTTCGGCGTTGTTGCGCACTGAAAGTCGTGGTCTGCATCATACGTTGGATTTTCCGGATTCTGACCCAGAGATGGAGGGACGTAATACAATCCTGAAACCGGCGCGTCGTCCAAACAGCCGATAATCATTGCACTAACTTTATTAGTTTCTTTTCAAAATACTTAAGCACTTGCGGCAATTCTTGGCCGCGTTTTAGAATTTGTCCCTGACTGCTATGAATGGCAAAGGCGCCTTGTTTATGATGTAGGGCAGGGGTTTTGGTGATGCGAAATATTGGTCTTTCGCTCGCTTTTTGAAAAACGGCGAACGTAGCAACATCTTTTGAGGCTGAAATTGCATAATCCTTCCAATACCCGGAAGCGACCATTTTCCCGTATATATTTAAAATGGCTTGGAATTCACCACGATCGAAAAAAATCGATTGCGGGGATGCCCTGTGATTATGGGCATTTTGGAAAGGAATTATTGTGCTCTGATCAGACATTGACCTGATTTTGAGGTCTTTAGATTTTAATTGCAACTAAAATTGCCACAAAATAACCTTATTTCGCCCCAAACTCTGCCTTAATTGGCTTTTATAACTAATAATTGTTAGTCCCTGCAGCCAGGTGGTCTAAATATTGCGAACCCTTTTCCCTCCCCTTCACCCAGCAATATTTGATCAACTGGCTGCATTTTTATGGCAACCATGTTATGGTTTGAAAAATAAAAAGGGATAATATAATGAAACTTTATGAACTTGTGGGTCGAAATAAAGAAAAAGGCTTTAGTCCTTATGTTTGGCGGACAAAAATGGCCATCGCCCATAAAGGACTCGAAGCAGAAACAATACCCCTTACATTTACTGAAATTAAAGATGCCGTTGACTTTGCCGGCAGTAAAACCGTACCTGTTCTAGTAGACGGTGATCATAAGGTGAAAGACAGTTGGGATATTGCCTGTTATTTGGAAGAAGTCTATCCAGATCAACCATCATTATTTGGCGGGTCAATTGGAAAGGGTCAAGCAAAGTTGCTTAATTTTCAAATTGTCAAATCGCTTTTGATGCCACTTTTTAGAGTGTTGGTTGCTGATATTCATGATATTTTAGATGAAGATGATCAAGCTTATTTTTGCCTAACCCGTGAACCCCGTATTGGCTGCTCAATTGAAGAAGCAAGAAATACATATCGGCCTGCTTTAGAACTTTTCCAAGAAAATCTGTGGCCCTATATTCAGTGTCTAAAAACGCAGAAATTTTTCTCTGGCGAGGCTCCTGCTTATAGTGATTATATTCTTTATGGCATGTTTCAATGGTCCCGAATTGTAAGTACTAAAAATATCATAAATCAAGATGATCTTCTGTTTGAATGGCGAACGCGCATGGATCAATTGTATGATGGACTTGGTGGTAAGGTGGGTCTTATAAATTAAAATAAGTTTATTCATTGATATGCCCTTGAAAACATTAAATTCCACGCCATATTTCAACTGTATAACTAATAAATAAGGACATGTTGAAAATGACAACTGAAAAAATGGGATTTGAAGCAGAGGTTTCACGTCTTCTACATATGATGGTGCACTCTGTTTATAGTGACCGGGAAATTTTTCTAAGAGAACTTATCTCAAACGCTTCTGATGCGTGTGATAAATTACGTTATGAAGGGCTAACAAATAGCGATCTGGTCAAAGACGGCGGTGATTTTGCCATTGATATTCGCCTAGATAAAGACGCAAAAACACTTATTGTTTCTGATAATGGTGTGGGAATGAATAAAGAAGATTTAATCTCGCATCTTGGCACGATTGCCAGAAGTGGTACGTCGGCATTTGTGGATAACATGTCCGGTGATACCAAAAAGGACGTCAACTTAATTGGCCAGTTCGGTGTTGGTTTTTATTCAGTATTTATGATTGCGGATAAAGTGGATGTGCTTAGTAAAAAAGCGGGCGAAGATAAAGCTTTTCTTTGGTCATCCGATGGCATTGGTGAATACACGGTTTCCGATGCAGATAAAGATACCAACGGTACAACAATAACACTTCATATAAAGGATGATGCAGAAGAGTTTTTAGAAGTACTACGTCTTAAAACAATTATTAAAACTTACAGTGACCATATCACTCTGCCGATTACTTTGATCAGTAAAAATGATGATAAAGAAGCAGAAGAAGCGGAAAAATCAGAAAAAGTCAATGATGGCTCCGCCCTTTGGGCGCGTCAAAAATCTGATATTAGCGAAGAGCAATATAAAGAATTTTATCATCATGTAGCTCATGCTTATGATGAACCTGCAACGACAATTCATTACCGGGCGGAAGGAAAAATTGAATATACAGTGCTTCTGTTTATTCCAAGTCAGCAACCGATGGACCTTTTTGATCCTGCCCGTAAGCCAAAAGTAAAACTATATGTAAAGCGCGTGTTCATTACCGAAGATTGTGAAGATTTGTTACCGGGATATTTGCGTTTCATGCGTGGCGTGGTTGATAGTGAAGATCTACCCCTAAATATCAGCCGTGAAATGTTGCAAAATAACCCTGTAATGACCAGCATTCGAAATGCCGTGACCAAACGCGTTCTAACGGAGCTTGAGAAAAAGGCAAAAAAAGATGTTGATGGTTATAATGAATTTTGGACATCTTTTGGCTCGGTTTTAAAAGAGGGTATCTATGAAGATTTTGCCAGACGAGATCAAATTCTGAAAATGGCCCGCTTTGAAAGTACAGCAGATAAAGGCTTAACCAGCCTCGAAAATTATGTATCAGGCATGAATAAAAATCAGGAAACCATCTATTATATTACGGGCGATAGTTTAGAGGCGGCAAAAAGGTCGCCGCAGCTTGAAGGATTTAAAGCAAAAGACATTGAAGTATTATACCTCACCGATCCTGTTGATGAATTTTGGTTGCAAATGGTTCCAGAATTTGAGGGTAAGAAATTCGGTTCTGTAACACGTGGTGCGGCCGAACTTGATGATAAAAAAGAAGATGAAAAGAAAGAAGACACTCCGGAGCTTGATGCACTGATTGGTGTTATAAAAACCAACCTTGGCGAAGCGGTCAAAGATGTGCGTATATCCAATAGGTTAACGGATAGTGCGGTTTGTTTAGTTGCGGACGATGATGATATGGATATGCATATGGAACGTATTCTAAAAATGCATAATAAGTTAGACGGGGCAACAAGTGCGAGAGTGATGGAAATTAATGCGGATAACCCATTGATTAAAACTTTGGCAGAGCAAGCCACAAAAGAAGGTTCTGTAGAGAGTTTGAAAGATGCATCGCAAATTTTACTTGATCAAGCGCGCATAATGGAAGGTGACCTTCCTGAAGACCCTGTAGGTTTTGCAACAAGACTGTCGTCATTTATGACAAGTAGTTTTAAATAAAAAACAATTAGAAACAGGCCCTGTAAATATATATTTCAGGGCCTGTTTTTTTATGAGTTTAGATAAAATGTTATTTATTTAGTAATGACTTATTCATGTTTATAAATTAAACTGGTTTAATAAGTATCTTTTATTTTGAGTTTTCGGAGATTAAATTGTCAGAGAGTAGACGCGTAGTAAGAAATCCTTCTGATAATAAAATTTCTATTAATGGGGTGATTTCTCAAAGCTATACATTTTTTACTAATAATTTAGGTCAATTTGTAAAGTTGGCTATGATTCCGACGTTACTTTGGATTTGTTCGGAACTCGTCAATGAATATCTGAGCGTAGAATATTCCATATTTTATAATAATACTTATATTAGAGCAATAATCTCAGCAAGTTTTGCCCTTATATGGTATCGCCAATTTCTTATGGGAACTGAACAGGCCACCTACCGGAAGCTTTTTAAACATGTAATATCATCGCGTTCGTTTAGTCTGGATAGTTTTATTAAAACTATTCTGCGTGTAACTCTATTGACAATCGTTCTCGTCGTACCTGGTCTGTTATTATCGATAAGTATAATGATTTATACGGTTTCCCAGGGCGTTATATTAGACGATGTGCTTATTCAAGAAATAGCCCTAAATAGTACGGCTGCGATTTTTCTTCTTTTATCACCAATTTTGATTAGATTATCGCTTTATTCAGTGGGCATTGCGCTTGGTCGTCGTAATGTTAGCTTTAGAGAAGTTTGGATAAAGACGAAAGGTTATACTTGGGTTTTATGGCTTCTGACATTACGTGCGTTTTTGCCCATCAGCCTTTATAGTTATTGTCTAACTATAGGGTTTGGTGAAATGGCAGATAATTTCGAACTAAATTACTTATTAAAAAGTTTATTTATCAATATTCCTGCGGGAATATTCACTTTTATATTATTAGCGGTTGTAGTGGCGGCAAATGGTGAAGCTTTTAAAGTTATTTTTGGTATACGTTTGAAGTCTCGAGATACAGAAATAATCGAGGCATAAAAAGGCCGGATCAATTAATAATCCGGCTTTTAAGTAACTCTTTAATTTGCGTTTATGATGATGCAAGATTTCTGAGAACGTAATGTAAAATACCGCCATTTTTATAGTATTCAACTTCATTCGCAGTATCGATACGGCAAAGAACTTTAATGTCTTTGCTGCTTCCGTCTGTGAATGTAATTTTCACATCTACATCTTGCTGTGGGTCAATACCACTGGCGATACCTGTAATGTCAAAGGTTTCTGAACCCGTAAGCCCAAGACTTTCACGATTATCACCACCTATAAACTGTAATGGAAGAACGCCCATACCAACCAGATTTGATCTGTGAATACGTTCAAAGCTTTCAACGATAACTGCCTTAACGCCAAGAAGGTTAGTTCCCTTCGCGGCCCAGTCGCGTGACGAGCCTGTACCATATTCTTTACCGCCAACAACAACAAGCACTGTGCCACTTGCTTGATACTTCATGGATGCATCATAGATGCTCATTTCTTCTCCCGTAGGGATATAAGTGGTAATACCACCTTCTGTACCGGGAGCCATAAGATTACGCAGACGCACATTGGCAAATGTTCCGCGCATCATAACCTGATGGTTACCACGACGTGAGCCGTAAGAGTTAAAATCAATGCGTTCAACGCCATTTTCTGTCAGATAATGACCCGCAGGGCTATCAGCCTTAATCGCACCAGCTGGTGAGATATGGTCGGTGGTAATACTGTCACCGAGAAGAGCCAGAAGATTAGCATTTTTAATATCAGAAAGGCTGCCAATATCCATGGTCATGCCTTCGAAGTATGGAGGATGCTGAATATACGTACTGGTATTATCCCACGCGTAAGTTTGTCCTTCAGGGAAGTGTATATTCTGCCATTGTTCTGTTCCTGCAAAAACGTCTTTGTAACGTTCAACAAACATTTCGCGTGTGAGTGATGCACGAATTGTTTCTTCGACTTCTGCATTTGAAGGCCAGATGTCTTTTAAGTAAACATCATTGCCATTTTTGTCTTTTCCAATGGCTTCTTTTGTAATGTCAATTTGAAGTGTTCCTGCAATCGCATATGCGACAACAAGAGGAGGAGAGGCAAGATAAGATGTTTTCAAATCTTGGCTAACGCGCCCTTCAAAGTTACGGTTACCAGAAAGCACAGAAGCACAAATCATTTCATTATCATTAATCGTGTTTCGTAGTGGGTCGGCCAGCGGGCCGGAGTTACCAATACATGTTGTACAGCCGTAACCCACGAGGTCAAAACCAAGTGCATCAAGGTGCTCACTTAGACCTGCGTTATCAAGATAGTCTGTGACCACTTGTGATCCGGGAGCAAGGGACGTTTTTACCCAAGGTTTTGAATTGAGGCCAAGTTCGTTGGCTTTTTTAGCAACAAGACCTGCCGCCATCATAACGCCTGGATTTGAAGTATTGGTACAAGATGTAATCGCTGCGATCAGAACATCACCGTGATGAATTTCATAATCAGCACCCTCTACGGCAAATCCTTTTTCTTTTTCAGCGCCTTTACCGCGTGTGTCAAGCACTTGATTAAAGGCGTTTGTCGCATTGCTAAGAACAACGCGGTCCTGCGGACGGCTTGGTCCGGAAAGGCTTGGCTCAACAGTGGTAAGATCGAGAGATAGACTTGAAGTATATTCAGGATCAGCCGTTGTCGCATCGCGCCACATGCCTTGTGCTTTGGCATAGGCTTCTACAAGGGCAACTGTTTCTTCGTCACGACCTGAGAATTGCAGATATTCAAGTGTAGCGGCAGAAACAGGGAAGAAGCCACATGTGGCACCATATTCAGGAGCCATATTGGCAATGGTCGCTTGGTCAGCAAGGGTCATTTGGTCCAGACCGTTACCATAAAACTCAACGAACTTTCCAACAACGCCATGTTTACGGAGCATTTCAACGACGGTAAGTACGATGTCAGTGGCGGTAATACCTTCACGGGCTTTGCCTGTCAGTTTAAAACCAACTACTTCCGGAATAAGCATGGATACCGGTTGACCGAGCATTGCTGCTTCGGCTTCGATACCGCCAACACCCCAACCAAGAACCGCAAGGCCGTTGATCATCGTTGTATGACTGTCTGTACCCACACATGTATCAGGGAAGGCGATTGTCTTGCCATCGATTTCATAAGACCAAACTGTTTTAGCAATATATTCGAGGTTTACTTGGTGACAGATACCTGTTCCAGGGGGTACGGCACTAAAATTATCAAAGCTGTTTTGGCCCCAGCGTAGGAACTGATAACGTTCATTATTACGGGACATTTCAAGATCAACATTTTTTTGGAATGCTTTATTATCACCGAAATTATCAACCATAACACTATGGTCAATCACAAGATCAACTGGACTTAATGGGTTAATTTGATCAGGTTTACCACCAAGGTTTACTACTGCATTACGCATTGCCGCAAGGTCAACCACCGCTGGAACACCAGTAAAATCTTGCATAAGAACGCGTGCAGGGCGATATTGGATCTCGCGGTTCATGCGTTTGTCTTTTTGCCAATCGATGATCGCTTGTATGTCTTCGGTTGTTACCGTAATGCCATCTTCGTAGCGTAGTAAGTTTTCAAGTAGTACTTTCATAGAATAAGGAAGCGTAGAAATGTCGCCTAATTCTTTTGCTGCTTCTGGAAGTGAATAATAATCATATTCTTTATTGCCCACGTTAAGTGTACGGCGTGTTTTTAGGCTATCTTGACCAACTGTTGCCACGGTTGAACTCCTTATTGTTTTTATAATGAATTTATAGCCATGTTTTGGCTTAAAAAGAGGAATTTTTCAAGCAAAATCAATTTTTAAATGAGGAGATACGCCGTTTAAGGGGCAAAATATGGCACCATAGCCTTGATTTGTCAGAAAATGACCTTAATCACGTCCCAAAAAAAACAGATTATTCTTCTATTTTTGCTTTAATGGAAATTTAGAAAAGAGAATATTATGATCATTCAACAAAATTCAAAGCGCATCGTTTTAAACAATTTCTTTAATACAAAGAATTTTTTGATCAGCCTTATGGTGGCAACTTTTATGGTTTTCGCTTCTGGTGCAAATTCTTTTACAGAACCAGAAGAGCTTTTCTCAATTATCATTGGAGCCGGCTTATTTACGCTGGCGGCGGGTCTTCTTTTATGGGCGCGGGACGTTTCAAAAAACCTTTATCATTAAACTCGGTACTTCTCACATTGATCATATACTGCTATAGCTTTTATTTCTAATAACCAAGACATAAAATGACGGCAGAAAATTCAAGTGAGTGAAGCACAAAATATTTCATCAAATAATCTTTCGGTAATTCGGGGTGACAGACCTGTTTTTGAAGATTTAAATTTTTACGTTCGCCGGGGGCAACTCTTAAAACTCATTGGTCCAAATGGTTCTGGAAAATCGACACTACTAAAAACCATTGCCGGATTAATTGATCCCGAAAAAGGTGAAATAAATAGTGGTGAGAATTTAATTACGGGGGATCATGATTGGATCGCACGAAATATTTGCTATTTAGGGCATAAGAACGCCTTGAAAAAAGAATTCACTGTTCTTGAAAATATAGAATTTTGGGCAAATCTTTGGGGTATGCCGGATAAAATTAAACCGTCGATTATTCAAATGGGTATTGAATTTCTTATGGACACCCCTGTTAGGTATTTATCATCTGGTCAAACCAGGCGCACGGCAGTAGCGCGGTCTTTATGCCATCCTGGATCTATTTGGTTGCTTGATGAACCAACCGTGGGCTTAGATGATCAGGGCCTCAGTTATCTATCAGGCTCCATGAAAAACCATCTAGATATAGGCGGCATTATTATCTGTGCGACACATGTGGATTTAGGTATAGATGAAAGTATGATTAAAATTTTGGACCTTGCCGATTTCACTTCTACATCTTCATTGCATATGGAAGGGTGGTAATGAAAAATATCTTTTTTGCCATCTTTAAGCGTGACGTTCATATAGGTTGGTCCCAAGGAAGCACCAGCAGTATGGTCGTGGCTTTCTTTATAATTGTTGTGACTTTATTTCCTCTTGGCATAGGTCCCGAACAAAATATGCTGGCGCGCATTGCGGTAGGGGTTATTTGGGTTGCGGCTCTTTTAGCATGTCTTTTGTCGCTTGACCGTATTTTTCAAGCAGACTTTGAAGACGGATCCCTTGATCAATATGCTCTTAGCCCATTACCTCTTGAACTGATTGTGCTGGCAAAGGCACTGGCTCATTGGGTAACAACCAGTGTCCCGTTGATTATTATTACACCTTTGCTTGGAATTTTAATGAATATGGATGATGATGCCTTTATGCCGCTGATTTATACTATGCTGATCGGCACGCCGGCTTTATCTTTAATAGGCACTATAGGATCTTCACTCACGGTTTCATTGCGTCGCGGGGGAGTGTTGCTCTCTCTTCTTATATTACCGCTTTATGTACCGGTACTTATATTTGGTGTGATGTCCGTTGATACGTTGATACTGGATATGGGTGGTAATGCCCCTTTTCTTTTCTTAGGTGCATTCACACTGTTTAGTTTAGCAATAACCCCTTGGGCATCAGCAGCAGCAATTAGGCTAGCACTGGATTAATTCATACCTTTTAATTAATCCCCAAACATGATCAATGCCTATATCGAAAAAATAGAATAATAATCTATTCCGCTAAATTGGTCGGGTCCGTATCATCAATAACTTTTTTTAAGAAACGGGGCATATACGGGTGCATACGCTGTAATTGACGACCAAGAATGGGGAGTTTGCGGCGAAATTTTTGCGCCTTGGTTTTAACCCAATGGCTTTCAGAAATGAGTATACTAAGACCGATAAGGGCGACAATTTGACCAATAGGAACTGGAACTGGCGCAGTAATGATGCCGACGACTAACATGATCGTTCCGATTGTAAGCTTTAAAGGTTTTTTAATTATCTGCCAGGCCATTATACTGCTATTTTTATCCGTTAACTATTTTAATAAGTATAGATAACAAAAGTTAATTAAATAACAAGGTGAAAATAGGGCATAGATGACGATTTTTTTCACTATTTCTTGATTATGGGCGATGAAAAGGATAGATCAGACCTATGCATAAGTTTGCCAACCCAGCCCGTTTTTTACGGATTAGCAGAATGATAACGCCGTGGTTCTTTATATTGACCGCCGTGTTGCTTGTTGTTGGGCTATATTGGGGGCTATTCATTGCCCCTGAAGATTATCAAATGGGCAGCGCTTATAGGATTATATTTGTTCATGTACCCGCATCTTATATGTCGATGTTTTGCTATGGCTTTATGGCAGTGGCTAGTCTTGTCGGTATAATTTGGAAGCATCCGCTTGCGGATCAATCCGCGCGTGCGGCGGCACCCATTGGTGCGGTATTTACAGCACTTGCCTTATTTACTGGTAGCTTATGGGGCAAACCCATGTGGGGGACATATTGGATTTGGGATGCGCGTCTTACGTCGGAACTTGTGCTTCTCTTTTTATATTTTGGTTATATGGCCGTTTGGGAGGCCGTTGATGATCGCGTTAAAGCAGCGCGAATCGCCGCAATTGTGGCAATGGTTGGCGCGGTAAACATTCCGATCATTAAATTCTCCGTTGATTGGTGGAATACATTACATCAACCAGCAAGCATTATGAAATCCGGCGGGGCAAGTATTCATCCGGACATGTTATGGCCACTTCTTATATCTATACTTGCGTTTAACTTATATTTTGTAACTGTGGTATTATGGCGTATTCAAAGCTTAATCCTACGCCGTCAAATTCGCGGCCTACAAATGCGCATCGTCGAAGGACGGCAAAATGTTGAAGGACAAAATCATCATGGGTGAATATGCAGTTTTTGTTTGGTCGTGCTATGGTGCTGTTATTGTGTTAATGACGGCTCTCGCTTTTATTAGCTGGAAAAATAAAAAAACAGATGAAAAGAAACTAAATGCTTTATCAAAGCAATTAGAAGAAATGAATAAGCAGGATTAATTTGTAATGGCATCAAATGTAAATACACGGGCGAGCAAGCGTAAAAAGAAAAGATTATATTTAGTTCTTACGTCCATGAGCATCGTGGTACTCGCTGTAGGACTTGTTCTTACGGCCCTCGAAGATAGTATTAGTTTATTCCTTGATCCTTCTGAGCTGGTAGAAAGAAATATTCCTGAAGGGCAACATATTCGTCTTGGTGGCCTTGTGGTAGAAGATAGTTTCAAAAAAGATCAAGATGGGCTTACTTATTATTTTGATGTTACTGACGGTGCAGAAACTGTCAGCGTGACATATAAAGGATCACTACCGGACTTATTTCGCGAAGGACAAGGTGTGGTGCTGGAAGGTGAAACCAGTAATTCTGGTCTTTTCCATGCTACGGAAGTTCTTGCTAAGCATGATGAAAATTATATGCCAAAAGAAGTCATGGATAGTTTGAAAAAACGTGGCGTTTATAGAGAAGTAGAAGAAGAAAGCATATGATCGTTGAAATAGGGCATTATGCGCTTATTCTCGCATGCCTACTCTCATTCATTCAGGGAACTTTCCCGCTATATGGTGCCCTAAATAATCGAGGCCGTTTAATGGCTTTATCAAGTCCTGCGGCATACGGTCAACTTTTCTTTGTGACTATTGCATTTGCGTCTCTTATGTATGCCTTCGTGGTATCTGATTTTTCTGTGGCAAATGTGGCGCGCAATTCCCATACTTTAAAACCAATGCTATATAAAGTATCCGCCGTCTGGGGAAATCATGAGGGCTCGATATTATTTTGGGCGCTTATACTTGCGCTTTATGGGGCAATGGTCGCATTCTTCGGTCGAAATTTACCCAAAACACTTCATGTAAGAGTACTCGCTATTCAGGCTCTTGTGGGGCTTGGTTTTTATTTATTTTTGCTTTTAACATCAAACCCGTTTGAACGTGTTTATCCGTTTCCTATGGAAGGGAACGGGCTTAATCCATTACTGCAAGACCCGGGTTTGGCGTTTCATCCACCACTTTTATATATGGGATATGTCGGCCTATCCGTGACATTTTCATTTGCGGTTGGCGCCCTGATTGAAGGACGGGTTGACGCGGCTTGGGCCCGTTGGGTACGCCCCTGGACATTACTTGCGTGGTGTTTTCTAACCGCTGGTATTACACTTGGTTCTTGGTGGGCATATTATGAACTTGGCTGGGGTGGCTGGTGGTTCTGGGACCCGGTTGAAAATGCGTCCTTTATGCCGTGGCTAGTGGCGACGGCACTTCTTCATTCTGCGATTGTGGTGGAAAAACGCGATACATTAAAAAGCTGGACTATATTGTTGGCGATTATTGCCTTCTCATTCAGTTTACTTGGTACATTCATTGTCAGGAGCGGCGTCCTTACTTCAGTACATGCATTTGCCACTGATCCTGAACGTGGCGTGTTTATTTTAATGTTTTTGTTCATTGTTATTGGCGGCAGTTTATTATTATTTGCTCTTCGTGCTGATAAGTTAACCCCGGGGGGACTTTTTGCCCCGATCAGCCGCGAAAGTATGCTTGTTATAAATAATTTACTTCTTTCGGTTGCCGCATTGGTTGTTCTTTTTGGCACGCTTTATCCGCTTCTTCGTGATGCACTTACGGGCGATAAAATTACCGTTGGTCCGCCGTTTTTTAATATTGCTTTTGGTCTATTGATGATACCCCTTATCTTGGTTATGGGGCTGGGACCTTCGACAAATTGGAAGCGTGCTGATTTAAAAGGGCTTTCATCAAGATTAAGTTTTGTTTTTGCGGCGTCTGTGGTTGTTGCTCTTGCTTTATTCTATATTACGTCGGGCAATGATATTATGGCGGCAGTATGGCTTGGACTTGGTATATGGCTGCTATTTTCCACGATATTTGAATGGGCAGAGCGAATTAAATTATTCAAAGCAGGGTCACTCAAGCGCATGGGCCGTCAGCCGCGGGCATCCGTTGGCATGACCTTAGGTCATTTGGGCCTTGCACTTGCAGTAATTGGTATGGCGGGTACGTCTTATTGGAATACAGAATACCAGGGTATTATGTCCCATGGTGATACAGTATCTATCAGTGGATATGATCTGACCTTAAAAGATACAGACGGTATCATCGGCCCAAACTATAGCGCCGTTAGAGCTACATTTGATGTAAGTAAAGATGGCATTTCATTGGCACCATTAAGTCCTGAAGCACGGGTTTATTTAACACCACCTATGCCAACAACAGAAGCCGCTATCCTTAGTACCTTAAGGGGTGATTTGTTTGTAGTGATTGGTGAGGCCAATAGCGAAGAATATGATAAATGGGCTGTACGCCTTTATTATAAGCCTCTGCAACTCTGGCTCTGGCTTGGGGTTGCGGTTATGGTTCTTGGTGGGCTTATTTCTTTAAGTGATCGACGCTTTAGAATGGGATCACCGAAGGGGGCGAGGAAAGCTTAAATGTGGATTAAAAAATTTATACCTTTTTTGATTTTTTGTGTCATATCTCTCGCGCTATATGTGGGACTTAATTTGAACCCGGGCATCATTCCATCAGCACTTATTAATAAACCTATTCCTGAATTTTCACTGCCAGTTGTGGGTGGTGAAGAAGTAGGCTTTTCATCAGCAGACCTTATCGCCGAAGACGAAGTTGTGTTGGTGAATTTTTTCGCTTCATGGTGCGCGCCTTGCTATGTGGAACACCCATATCTGATGAAATTAAAAGAGCGCGGCTATAAAATATATGGTGTTAGCTATAAAGATAAAGCAAGAGCCACCAATAAATTCATTACCACTCAAGGCGATCCTTATTATAAAATTGCCGCCGACGAAGATGGCCGGGTTGCGATTGATTGGGGCTGGTCTGGCGTGCCAGAAACATACATTATTAAAAATGGTGTCATAAAGTATAAGCACGTCGGTCCGATTCATGAGATGGAATTCGAAGACAAAATCATGTCGATTATTGAAAGTATTGATCAATGAGAATGTTTGCAGCTTTCATAATTTGGCTCATGATGAGTTTTTCAGTACTCGCGGTAGGTGTTGATGAGGTTCGCCTATCAGATCCTGCGGAAGAAGCACGTGCTCAAAACATAATGAAGCAGTTACGCTGCCTTGTCTGTCAAAACCAATCGATCGTTGATAGTGATGCGGGACTTGCCAAAGATTTACGCATCATCGTGCGCGAACGCGTCATAGAAGGCGATGATGATCAACAGGTCCTAACTTATATGACCAGTCGTTATGGCGATTGGGTCCTTTTGAAGCCACCCTTTGACGGCGCGACTATTGTGTTGTGGTTATCTCCCTTTCTTTTGCTGATGATAGGGTTTTTTGTCATTTATAAAAACCAAACGGCGCGAAAAACGACTGGGAACTCTGTACCATTATCTGCTGAAGAAAAGAAGCGACTGAAAAGCCTTCTCAAGGATAAGGGAAATAAATAATGTATATTGTTGGCCTTATTATTTTAAGCATTATTGCCATCGCCTTCGTACTCGTTCCTTATTTTAAAGGAAAACAACAAGTAAGAACGGAAGCGCCAGACATTGCCGTATATAAATCACAACTAAAAGAATTAGACGGTGACGTAGAGCGCGGAATTATAAGTAAAGAAGAAGCCAAAAAATCACGTATTGAAATTGAACGCAGATTATTAAAAGCAGCAGATAATATAAATAATGAAATTATCCTAGAAACACCCAATAATTTTATGGCGGCTTCATTGGTGGTTATAATTTTGTTCTCAACAGGTTTTTATACCGTTATTGGCTCTCCAGGAATGCCGGATTTTCCCAAAGATAAGATGGCTGAAAAACCTGCCAGCGCTGAAGATGCAGAGCAATTAGCAAAGAATATGGCGCTGATTGAGCAAGTTAAAGCAAAAATTATTGAAGTTCCTGATGATGCGCGTGGCTGGGTATATTTATCTAATCTTGAACTCAGTGTTGGTAATTTTCAAAATGCTTCTGAAGCACTTTATAATGCTCATATGATGGAACCGGATAATTTTAATTATCAGCTGATGTATGCGGAAAGTTTGATCATGGCATCAAATGAACGCGTGACACCTGCGGCAATGGTAATTTTAACCAAAGCACAAAGGTTACTCCCTTCTCATCCGGCGCCAAAATATTACCTGGCCCTTGCTGATTATCAGGCCGGTGATATTGAAGTGGCACACGGTGAATGGGTTAAAGTACGGGAAAGCCTAGAAGAGGGAAGTCCGTTAACTCAACTATTGGATTTTTGGGTTAATAAAGCGGCAGTTGATTTAGGCTTAGCGTCGCAGCAATTGCCGCAAATGCGCGCGCCTTCTATTAGTGCTGAACAAGCCGAAGAAATTCAAAATATGGGTGAGTTCGAGCAGCAAGAACTCATCAGGCAGATGGTGTTGCAACTGGCGGATAAAATGGAAGAAAATCCGACCAATATCGAAGGATGGTTACGTCTTTCACGGGCCTATATGGTGCTAGGTCAAAAAGATAATGCCATTGAAGCAATGAAGAGTGCCGTAGCGAATGCCCCACAAGGGCAAAAAGAACTTCTGGAAAAAGAAGTAGAAAAATTAATAAATTTAGAGTAGAATTGGTTTCTTCGTCACAGAATGGTGACATTTCCAAAAAGGCAGAAGGTCTTATAACCACTTACCATGAGGGTAAGTGTGATAATATTTTTTGGAATTAAATAAATGAAAATTGACCAACAACCGCAGAATTTAGTTTCTCTTTCGTCCCTGCTTGATGCATCAAAGCAACAGAAGGCGGAAGACAAGTCAACGCAGGACACACGTGATGGTCGTCTGGCCACCCGTGAGAGTGAACGCGACCAAGCGATTGAGTTAAACCGTCAAGCGTTAAAGAAAATCCAAAATGACATTCGAGTTAAAAGCCTCACTAAGCTAAAAGAAAGCGGCGATCTAGAAGAGCGTGAAAATACAGAATTAAATTTAAGAGAGAGTATTTCAAACGATAACGTTCAGCCAGAGTTCAAAAAGTTAGGCCAAGTTGTCGATATTAGAGTTTAATCTTTTTCTGGTTCTTCGATTTGATGCTTCATCACCATAGGCATTTGTGTCATCATAAATATGAAACTCAAAGGCATAAATATCCATAGTTTTGCCCAAAGCCACTCTTCGTTGGTAAAATTCCGCCAAACAATTTCATTTAAAATAGCGCAACCAATAAAATAATAACCAAAATTCCGGCTCATTTTCATCCATGCAATTTGTTCCATCGGCGGAAAGCCAGCTTCCATTAAATTTTTAAGAAGCGGTTTGCCCCTAGCATAGCCACCAAGCAAGATGATAGAAAATAAGCTATATAAAATAGTTGGTTTTATTTTGATAAATAGTTCGCTTTCAAAATAAATTGTAAGACCACCGAAGATACCTACAAGGAAAGCTGATACCCACAACATAGTGGCGATTTTTTTTAAGAATATTTTAGAACACACCATAGAAATGGCCATGGCGACCATAAATATTTTTGTTGCCGGGATAATACCGCCAGCGCCTGTTTCATCGGCATAATGGCTGTTGGCATAAAAGAAAACAACAAGCGGGCCCATTTCAATAAGTAGTTTAATAATTTGCTTCATAATATACTCTTTAATTTACCTCTACGCCGACAAGCATTTTTGAATAATCATTGGCATTAAATGTTTGAAGATCATCAATGCTTTCGCCGACGCCAATAGCATGGATCGGTAATTTGAATTTTTCTGCGCAAGCCACCAAAATACCACCGCGGGCAGTACCATCAAGCTTTGTCATGATAAGGCCTGTAATGCCGGCCATTTCAAGGAATACTTCCGTTTGTAGTACGGCGTTCTGTCCTGTGGTAGCGTCTAAAATAAGCACGGTGTCATGGGGCGCCGTATCGTCGAATTTCTTGATCACTTTAATGATTTTTTTAAGTTCATCCATAAGATAGCTTTTATTTTGTAGACGTCCCGCTGTATCAATCATCAATATGTCAGTATTACTGTCGCGGGCTTGCCTCAAGGCATCATAAGCCAGTCCTGCCGCGTCGCACCCTTCTTTTCCGCTAACCACGGGAACGTCGTTACGTTCTCCCCAAATTTGTAATTGTTCTGTCGCAGCTGCGCGAAAGGTATCACCGGCGGCGAGCATGACACTTTTGCCTTCAGTTTTGAATTTCTTGGCCATTTTGCCAATGGTGGTGGTTTTGCCCGCCCCATTAACGCCAACCATCAAAATTACATGGGGATTATTTTGCTGATTAATTTCTAACGGTTTGGCCACATCCTGCATAATCTCACCAATTTCTTCGGCGAGGGCTTGCTGTACTTCTTCGGCACTAATTTGTTTATCAAAACGGTTCTTAGCTAGACGTGCGCAAACCCGTTCACTTACCCCAACGCCAAGATCTGACATGATGAGCAGGTCTTCGAGTTCTTCGAGCGTGGAGGCATCAAGGCGTTTTTTGGTAAAAATACTGCTTATACCTTCGGTAAGGGCAGAGGTACTTTTTTTAAGGCCTTGTTTTAGTCGACCGAACCAGCCGACTTTTTTTTCATTATCTGTCATTAAGGGATTCCGTAATCAATATGCCATCTTGATAGCCTGTGACGGTTGCTTTTGCAATATGTCCTATTTGATGATCGCCGATAATTTTTGCCGGGGCGAAATGTTCCGTATGGCCGATAACTGCATTTTGATCTTTCATGGACTTTTCAATCAGTATGCTCACTTTCTTACCAATATAGGACACCATTAATTGATCCATCTTTGCTTGGCCGAGGGCACGTAAGCGTGCTGCTCGTTCTTTACGGATGCTTTTATCCATTTGAGGCATTTTCGCGGCGGGCGTGCCGTCACGTTCAGAGTAAGGAAACACATGAAGGTATGTTAGATTACAGTCTTCAACCAGCTGTAATGAGTTTTGGAACATTTCTTCCGTTTCAGTGGGAAAGCCAGCAATGATATCCGCACCAAACACAACATCAGGGCGTGCTTTTAGAACTTCATTACAAAATTCAATCGAATCTTCGCGGCTGTGGCGTCTCTTCATGCGTTTTAAAATCATATTATCACCGGCTTGCAAGGACAAATGCAGGTGTGGCATCATCCGTTCTTCATTGGTGATCACATCAAAAAGCGCCTGGTCGGCTTCGATAGAATCGATAGAACTTAATCTTAATCGTTTTAAAGCGGGTACTTTTTTAAGGATGCTTTGACACAATGTTCCGAGTGTCGGATTGCCGGGCAAGTCAGGACCGTATGATGTTATGTCAACACCCGTAATAATCACTTCTTGGTAACCGTTATCCACTAATTTTTGAATTTGTGCGGTCACTTCACCGGCGGGTACCGAGCGGCTATTGCCGCGACCGTAAGGGATAATGCAAAATGTGCAACGATGATCACACCCATTTTGAACTTGAACAAAAGCGCGCGATCTTTCTTCAAACCCTTCAATTAAATGTGGGGCGGTTTTCTTAACTGACATTATATCATTCACAGCCACGCGCTCTGATTTAGAAATGCCAAAATCCTGATAACTTTTTGCGGTTAGTTTTTCTTCATTACCTAAAATCTGATCCACTTCTTCCATATTGGAAAATTGAATGGGATCAATTTGTGCGGCGCAGCCTGTTACAATAATATTGGCTTCTGGATTTTTGCGTCTTTCCCGGCGAATAGATTGCTTGGCCTGTCTTGTGGCTTCAGCGGTAACCGCACATGTGTTAAAAATCACAGAATTATCAAGACCTGCATCACTTGCATGGCCTTTGATAATTTCTGATTCGTACGTGTTTAAACGACAACCGAATGTAATGACTTTTGTGTTTTTAGTGCTCATAAGGCTCTATATGGACTGATTCTAAACAAAATCCAATAAAAACTGCTGTTAAATTATCCAAAAACGATAGGAACAAGTAAATGACAGAGGCCCGTAACGGCAAATATAGCAAATAAGTTTATACGAAACCCTGCACTGGCCATTTGCGGAATGGTCACTTCACCGCTTGAATAAACCACAGCATTGGGTGCGGTGGCTACGGGAAGCATAAAAGCGCAGCTTGCGGATATGGCCACGGGCATAAATAAAATCATAGGATCAAGACCCGTTGCAACCGATAAAGCCCCCAATATAGGAAGGAGTGTGGCAACGGTCGCTGTATTACTCGTAAGTTCAGTTAAGAACACCACAAGAGCAACCAGAATGCCAATGATTACAATCACATCAAAGACGGCAATCGCCGCCAACTCATCCCCGATCCATAATGCGAGGCCCGATGATTTTACGGCAGCCGCTAGGCTTAATCCACCACCAAATAAAAGCAGCACTCCCCAAGGGATTTTATCGGCTGTTTTCCAATTAAGGAGAGTAGAATGTTTTTCTTTAGTTGATCCGGAAGGGATCATGAACATCAGCATGGCGCCTGCGATAGCGATTAACGCATCGCTAAGCCAGAGCATCATTTCTAAATTCTTTTGAATAGGTGTTCTAAAAATCCACGCGCAGGCGATGAATGCGAAAAGAAGGGCCATGCGTTTTTCAGGAACGCTCATGCGGCCCATTTCCTTAAGTTCACTTTGCAAAATATCTTGAGCAATTGAATTTTCATCCAAAACAAATGGAAATGAAAGTTTTGTTAAAACGATACAGGCGATAGGCAACATGACGAGTACCGCAGGTATACCAAACATCATCCAAGATAGAAAACTAACATCAATGCCGTAGCTGTCTTTCATAAAGGCCACAACGAGTAAATTAGGGGGCGTACCAATGGGGGTACCAAAACCGCCGATATTGGCACCATAAGCGACACCGAGTACTAGGCATAATATAAAACCTTTAGTATTCGCATCACGGTCTTTGACGACCTCACTGGCGAGGGAGAGCGCGATTGGCAACATCATAAGGGTACTGGCAGTATTGCTGATCCACATGGAAATCATGGCGGTAACGGCCATAAATCCACCGATAAGAGCAGTCGGACTATTACCAACCCTTACAAGCACCATCAAGGCAATACGGCGGTGCAAATTCCATCTGGCAAGTCCGGTAGCCATAATAAATCCGCCCATGAGTAGAAATATTGTCGGCGCGGCATAAGGCGCTGTTGCTGCTCCTATGGATGAAATTCCAAGGGTTGGAAATAATACAATTGGTAAAAGGGATGTAATGGGAACGGGCAATGCTTCCGTAGACCACCAGCAGGCAAGGAGTGCCGTCACCGCTGCGACGCTCCATGCGGCATCTGGCATTCCTTCTGGAGCAGGCAATAAAATCATCAACGTAAAAAACGACATGCCCAGTAGCATGTTGAAGTTTCTCATTCCGATTTTATTCATTTATCCTATACCCTGAATGTTGTGACTAATACATATGAAGGACGAGGCTAAACATGATTCGAGACGTTTTTGGTTTAAAGGTAAATTGATCCGCATTATCGAGGACAACAGCATCACCCATTTTTGTTTGTGTATATTCAAGTCTAGCTGCGATGTTTTCAAAGATGCTTACTTCCACGCCCCCGCCGTAACGTAATGCTGTGATGCGTTCATTAAAATCACGGCCATTATCCAGCCTTTCATCCAGGCCGGTTGATTTTAAATTTACACCCGAAAATCCAACTAGTCCGTATATAAGGACTTTATTAGCAACCGTATACCCAGTACGCAGATTGACATCAAGAGTATTACTTTTGGAGAGTTTTACATCATATGTACCGTCATTAAATGTAGTGTTACCTTTATCGATAATCAGCGCGGCTTCGGCACCAAAAAATATTGGTCCGTAATTAAGACCGTAACCTACTTGTATACCACCACCATAGCTATTTTTGTGTAGTATATCTTGGGTGTTGTTATTTGAATACTGGCTTATTAGAGGATTATTAAAAGGGTCTGTTAAGTCAGTACGCGCCAAATGTGTAAATGAAGATTCAAATGTGGTCTTTGTGGTCGCTACGCCAATATAAAGACCGTCAAAAGGACTTCCGTCTACGCCTGCTTGTGATTGTACGGCATTAAGTGAAATTACAGAGAATAATGCTGAACTAATTATATATTTTATCCGATTAAGGGTCATAAGTTAAGAATCCGATGGTCGTTATGGTTCAATTTGCTTCAAATATATGAAATTTATGAGAACATATTACATTTTTTCGGTCTAGGGTAAACAAGAACTTGACTCTTATGCACTTTACCCATATTTTCCGCACATTCCCATATGGATTTGCATAATCTGTGTCTAAGGATACCCATCAGTCAGCGAAGGTTCGCCCACTGGTGTGTTTGTGTTATGTAAAATTTAATGGTTTAATTGAATTAAAGTTGAGACGGAAAACAAATGTTCGATAGCTTAAGTGATAAATTAGGCGGTATATTTGATAAACTTAAAAAGCGTGGTGCTTTATCGGAAAGCCACGTTGATGAAGCTATGCGTGAAGTACGTCTTGCGCTTCTTGAGGCTGATGTCGCGCTACCCGTCGTAAAAGATTTTATTTCCAAGGTTAAAGCAAGTGCTGTCGGTCAAGAAGTTGTTAAGTCCGTAACGCCTGGTCAAATGGTTGTTAAGATCGTTAATGATCAATTAGTGGACATGCTAGGCGGCGACGCAAAAACAATTGATTTGAGCGCCCCAGCACCAGTACCAATGTTAATGGTTGGTTTGCAAGGGTCTGGTAAAACAACATCCACAGCAAAAATTGCCAAACGCTTAAAAGTAAAAGAACGTAAAAAAGTTCTTATGGCGTCACTCGATGTTCAGCGCCCTGCGGCGATGGAACAACTCAAAATATTAGGTGAGCAAATTGAGGTCGCGACGCTACCGATTATTACCGGTCAAATGCCTGTTGATATTGCAAAGCGCGCTATAACGGCTGCAAAACTACAAGGATTTGATGTGGTAATGCTTGATACGGCAGGTCGTCTTCATGTTGATCAAGCTCTAATGGCCGAAGTGGTGGCGGTGCGCAATGCCGTTAACCCTCATGAAACATTGCTTGTGGTTGATGCTTTAACGGGTCAAGACGCTGTGAATGTTGCTGAACAATTTGGCGAACAAGTTGGTGTCACTGGTGTGGTCCTTACCCGTATGGACGGTGACGGCCGTGGTGGCGCCGCTTTAAGTATGCGCGCTGTAACAGGTAAGCCTATTAAGCTTGTCGGTGTTGGTGAAAAAATTGACGACCTAGAAGAATTTCATCCAGAGCGCGTTGCGTCACGCATTCTTGGTATGGGCGATGTTGTTTCCCTTGTGGAAAAAGCGGCCGAGACCATTGAGGCCGAAGACGCCGAACGCATGATGAAGAAAATGAAGAAAGGAATGTTTGATTTTGATGATTTACGTTCCCAACTTCAACAAATGAAAAAAATTGGTGGCATGGGGAGCATCTTAGGTATGTTGCCGGGCCTTGGTAAAATGCAAAAGCAGATTGCTGCAGCCAATATTGATGACAAAGTATTATTACGCCAAGAAGCGATCATTAATAGTATGACGCCAAAAGAACGATCACGTCCAAAGCTGATGAATGCATCACGTAAGAAACGTATTGCAGCCGGTTCGGGTGTGACGGTTCAAGACGTCAATAAGTTATTGAAAATGCAAAAGCAAATGGCGACGATGATGAAGAAAATGGGCAAAAAAGGGGGGCGGACACCGCTACCTGGTCAAATGCCACCCGGAATGGAAGGTTTGCTTCCGAAATAAGGAAGTAAATCTTTTGAATAGAAATTAAATGAATTAATTGAATTAAAATAAGCTAAAGGAAAAATTAAATGGCTGTTAAAATTAGACTAGCACGTGGTGGTGCTAAAAAACGTCCTTATTACCGTGTTGTTGTTGCGGACGGACGTGCACCTCGTGATGGTAAATATATTGAAAAAGTAGGTACACATAACCCACTTCTTCCAAAAGATCATGAAGACCGTATTAAACTTGATGTTGAACGCATCCAATATTGGTTAGGTCAAGGCGCACAGCCTTCTGATCGTGTTGCTCGTTTTCTAGATGCCGCGGGCATCTTTAAGCGCGAAGCTCGTAATAACCCAAATAAAGCAAAACCTGGTGCAAAAGCGCAAGCGCGTGTTGAAGAGAAAAAAGATAAAAAAGCTGCTGCAATTGAAGCTGCTGCTGATGCTAAAGAAGCTGAAAAAGCTGCTGCAGAAGAAGCAAAAGCCGCTGAAAAAGCAGCTGCTGAAGCACCTGTTGAAGAAGCACCTGTTGTTGAAGAAGCGCCATCTGCTCAAGAAGCTCCAGTTGCAGAAGAAGCTCCAGCCGAAGAAGCTCCAGCCGAAGAAGCACCTGTTGCTAAAGAAGAAAAAGCTTAATACTTATGGTTTTCTCTGCACATAATAAAGCATCACATAATGCGGATAAGAGCGAATCAGATATGGTTTGTCTTGGCGCAGTGTTTGGTGCAGCAGGTGTGCGAGGTGCCGTTCGTTTAAAAGTATTCACGGAGCAACTTAACTCAATTTCAGATTATGGCCCTTTAACAGTATTTGGACCTGAATTTCCAAAGGGGAAGAAATTCCCTGTTAAAATCCTTCATAATGTGAAAGGCGGCGTTGCGGTAAAACTTCAAGGTGTTGATGATCGTGATTTGGCAGATGCTTTAAAGGGATCAAAACTTTATATTGATCGCGCGGCTTTGCCAGAAATTAAAAATGACAATGGTTTTTATTTTGAAGACCTCGTTGGTTTATTAGCCAAAGACGAAAATGATAATGTTTTTGGTAAAATTGATGGCGTTTTTAATTTTGGTGCGGGCGATATTATTGAAGTGAATTTCAATACGGAAAAAGGAAAACGTATGTATCCTTTTTCAGATGAAATTGTACCAAAAGTGGATATGGAAGCGGGATTTGTTGTGATAAACCGTGAAGCCTTTGGCGATGGTTTAGAAGAAACGGAAACAGATTAGAAAGAGAGTAAGAACATGTGGCAGGCACAAATTCTAACGCTTTTTCCAGAAATGTTTCCGGGGCCCCTAGGCCAATCCCTTGCGGGGAAGGCCTTGGAAAAGAAATTATGGGGCATGGATGTGATGCAAATTCGCGACCATGCCACGGACAAGCACCGATCTGTGGACGATACGCCTTACGGCGGTGGTCCGGGAATGGTTATGCGGGCAGACGTTATGGGACGCGCAATTGATGCGGCCATTGAAAAACGACCTGCCAAGGTTAGTGAAGATGACTGGCCAACAGTGTATTTGTCACCCCGTGGTAAAAAATTGAATCAGGAAATGGTTCAGGATTTCGCGGGTAAAAAAGGAATAACGCTGATCTGCGGCCGATTCGAAGGCCTTGATGAGCGGGTGTTGGAAACGCGCAATATTATAGAGGTGAGCCTCGGTGATTTTGTGTTATCCGGCGGGGAACTTGCCGCACTGATGCTTACGGATGCAGTGGTTCGGCTTATTCCCGGTGTCATCGGTGAACCGGAGACATTAAGTGAAGAAAGTTTTACCAGTGGATTATTAGAATATCCGCAATATACCCGACCGCAACTGTGGGAAGGCAAAGAAATACCAGATGTTCTAATGTCAGGACATCACGAAAAAATTAGGAATTGGCGTCAAAATAAGTCAGAAAATTTGACAAAAGAAAGACGTCCAGACCTGTGGAATGAATTTAGTCGTCGAAAAAGTGATGATTGATATTGAATTATGGTTCAAAGTTGTTTAAAAGAACCGCCGTATAAGGAATAAATATTATGAATATGATTGAAAAAATTGAACAAGAGCAAATTGCTCAGTTAACAGACGGCAAAACCATCCCTGAGTTTGCCCCTGGTGATACACTAAAAATCAACGTGAAAGTTGTTGAAGGGTCGCGTGAGCGTATCCAGGCCTACGAAGGCGTATGTATTGCGCGTTCTAACCGTGCTATGAATTCATCTTTTACAGTACGTAAAATTTCATACGGTGAAGGCGTGGAACGTGTGTTCCCACTTTACTCACCAAACGTAGACAGCATCGAAGTGATTCGTCGTGGTCGCGTTCGTCGTGCGAAACTTTACTATCTTCGTGGCCTCCGTGGTAAAAAAGCCCGTATTGCTGAAAAAACCGATTGGCATAAAAAGTCTGCGAAATAAGACCTGACCGTCTAAATAATTTCGAGGCTTTGTTATGAGAGCCTCTCGCTAAATGAGGCTCGGGAAACGGGGCCTCATTTTTTGCGTTTAGAATGAGAAAATTTATATTTAGGAAAACCAAATGAGTAGTCCGCGCACATTATATGATAAAATATGGGATGCCCATGTTGTTGAAGAACAGCAAAGTGGTAATAGCCTACTTTATATTGACCGTCATATCATTCATGAAGTCACAAGCCCGCAAGCGTTTGAAGGACTAAGATTGGCAGGACGTGATCTTCGTCGCGTGGAAACTATTCTTGCGGTGCCAGATCATAATGTGCCAACAAC
>JABIPV010000264.1 GCA_018699075.1 Kordiimonadaceae bacterium
AAAGTTTCCAATTGGTACCTGACCATTACGTGTTTGAATGCGGACTTCATCAAGCTGGCTAATGTTTCTGTATTCTTCAGGAAAACGGATACGGATATCAACTTCGTCATCGGCATCATCAGGACGGGATTCACCGACCTTAATGCCGTTCGTGACCAACTGAACAACACTACCTACGTTGGTAATATCAGTGCCGAAGATACCCGCAAGAGCACGGTCAACCTCAAGTTCCCATTGAATTCCTGGCATCGGAAGTGTGTTTTCAAGGTCTGTTAATCCCTCAAGATCATTTTCCAAGTGATCGTAAATTGCATTAACGACAGGTATTAAGGCATCTAGACTTTCAGATTTAAGCTCTAACTGAAGGTCTTTACCTTGGGTTGGCCCTTGTGCAGGCATGACGTATTCCACAACAACCCCCGGTAAGGCATCTGTTTCTATACGTAAGTCAGCAATGATGTCGTTCACTTTTGGTCGTTGATCCCAATCGGTAAAGTTCAAGAATAAAGTTCCTACAACATCTTCTGCTTTGTCAGATGAATTATCCACAACAGCAGAAGTGGTGGATTGGAAGTTTTTGATATGTGGATTAACTTTAATAATGTTTGAAACTTGACGAACCAATACATCCCGTTCATTAAGCGACAGGTTTCCACGTGCGTGCACGTGAATTTGAATGCTTTCCGGGTCCATTTCTGGGAAGAATTGCACCGGCGTACCGGAGCCTATAAAGACGATAATAATGGCGATGATCCCCGCGATAATACTTGCTGAAAAGCGAACTGGACGGCGAATAATACGGTCAACAAGGCGTACATATGCCCCTGTTGGTCCTTTTAATGCTTGCGGATCAAATTTTGCCCCCGCAGCCATATGCGATACATTCTCGCCTGCGTCTTCAGCTTTCTTACCGATAATACTGCCAAGAGTGGGCATAAATATCAGTGCCATTAAGAATGAAGCTGATAATGTGAATATAAGTGTAAGCGGCAAGTAGCCCATAAACTCACCCGGCATTCCTGGCCAGAAGAGGAGGGGAAGGAATGCTGCTAAGGTTGTCGCAGTAGATGCAAGGATTGGCCAAGCCATTCGCTGCGCCGCTAATCGGTAAGCATCTTTTTTATCAAAACCTTCCTGCATTTTTCGGTCAGCATATTCAGTTACCACAATGGCACCATCTACAAGAAGACCAACAGATAAGATAAGGCCGAACATAACCACTTGGTTGATGCTCATTCCCACCATATTCATCATAAAAATTGCCAATAAGAATGACCCTGGGATAGATACGGCTACAAGGAATGCAGTGCGCTCACCCAAAGCTATAATCATCGCAATAGATACTAAGAGGATAGCTGAAATAATACTATTCTGAAGACTGGAAACGCTATCTTGAACCTGTTTTGATTTCTCGCCAACAAAGTCATACTTAACACCTTCTGGCCAAAATTCAGCAGAACGCTTGACGATTTCACGAATTATCGCATCCGTTAGAATGACGTTTTCACCTGTTCTTTTACTTACGCCAAGTGAAACAGCAGGTTCATCATTAAAACGTGCGTAGCTTGTGGCATCTTTATAAGAACGACGAATTGTCGCAACATCACCAACGGTGACAAGGCTGTTTCCTGAAGCTTTTAACGGAATGCTATAAACATCTTGTGCCGTTTCAAAAATACCAGGAATTTTCACAGAAAAACGTCCGTTACCATTATCTAGTGAACCCGCTGCGATTAAGCGGTTATTATTATTTAGAACTGTAAATAGATCAGAATAAGAAAGGTCATACATTTCCAGTTTTAATGGATCAATGATTATTTCTAGCAAGTCTTCTCTAGCACCGGAAACTTCGGCCTTTAGAATTGCAGGGACGCTTTCAAGGTCGTCTCTTAATTTTCTGGCGATGGTGTACATGACACGGTCAGGTGCTGAACCATAAAGAACAACGTTTAAAATCGGGAATTCACTAATATTGATTTCGCGCACTGTAGGTTCTTTTGTCTCATCAGGAAGTTCTGAACGTGCTTTATCAACTTGTTCGCGCACATCAAGCAACGCCATATCAGTATCAATACCAGCATTAAATTCTACAATGACGCTGGCGCCACTTTCACGGCCAATACCGCGGATCATCTTAACACCTTCAATGGTACGTAGCGTTGTTTCAAGCGGCTTAACAAGTAACCTTGCTGAATCTTCAGGTGAAATACCATCATGAACCAGATTGATATAAATGGTTGGAATTGTAATATCCGGTTCCGCTTCTTTTGGTGTTGTAATATATGCGAAAGTTCCACCAACAAAAATGAGTGTTAGGCATAGAAGTACGACGCGGTAATGGTTTATTGCGGCATTAATAATAGTATTCATTTTTTGATCCTATATCTATATGTCGTTTAATTCGCGGCGAGAACAGGGTTCACATTTTCACCGGCAGATACAAATTCATGACCTTCAGTAATGATTTTATATTCACTCGGGATCGCCGTTACCCAAATACCATTTTCATGATTGCCCAAGATTTCAGTTTCTCTAAACTGAACCTGATTATCCTGATCAACCACACGCACGCCAACAAGGCCGTTATCTTCGAGCACTAATGTCGCAGCAGAAATTTTCTGCGCGGGCACTTCGTCACCACGAAGGAAGAGTTCAGCTGTGATGCCTTCACGAATGTCACTGTTAGGATTAGGAATTTCTAATTCAACACGGAATGTACGTGTGCTTTTATCGGCAATTGATGATACGTATCTGATTTTGCCTTCTATGCGGCGCCCTCCTTGAAGAATTGCATGCGCTTCTTGGCCAATCTTCGCTTGTGAAATTTGGTTTTCAGAAATATCAGCAACAATTAAGAATGGGTCTTCTTCCATGATAAGGGCACATACTTCGCCTTCTTTCATGTAATCACCTATTTCGATAGGGCGGTCATTGATAATACCGTCAAATGGTGCTCTGATTTGTGTGTTATCCAAATTGACCTTGGAACGTGATGCACGGGCAATTGCAGTATCCAATAATGCCTTAGCAGATGAGTGCTGTGTTTCAGAACGATGTCCTTTTTTAAAGAGCTCTGCTGATGCTTTATGTTCAAGTTCACGCTGCGTTACAATGGCTATGGACTCTGCATAGTTTGCTTCGCGGTCTTCTACATCAATGCTACAGATTATATCGCCTTTTGACACACGCATTCCTTTTTCAACAGGAAGTGCTGAAATGCGCCCTTTCAACTGACTTTTAAGACTAACGCTTCTAAGTGATTCCGTGTATCCGCGTAGGACGATGTCCTTTACATATGGTTCAGCGCTTGAGTTAATAACGGTCACTGACATTGCGGCTGCTACAGTTTGGGTTGGGTTTGTCGCTGCTTCATTGTCATCATAAGGAAAAAATACACCTGAAAGAAGGACTAATACGATGCCGACAACAATAAGTGCCGCTGTTTTATATGATTTATTCATAACATTTCAATTCTTTAATTTGGTTTATACCTAGTAATTTTTTATGATAAATACACAAATATGTAATACATGTAAACATAAAAATGTAATCAGCGTTAACATTGCTTATTTGTGCGACTCATCATAATGGTGTTTATGTGTTGTACTGATATATAACACTACATGTGAAAAAGTCAACCCAATTCAATAAAAATAAACTACATATTGCATTACATTATTATCATATAGTCTTTATACGCTGCACAGAAACAATGGATCAAAATATTTGAATTTAACTTAATTTAAGCTCATTTTCTGCTCTATATCAGGCTACATCAAGGCTTAGCTAAATATTTCTCTGGCACTTCTGGATAAGCATTTATAAAACCGTCTTTATTTGGCATTTCCACTTTTGGCAACGTGTTTTTATTCATAACGTCGTCTTCAGCAATAATGCCATTTTCATGAAGCAGGTATGCTGTTAGAGAATAATATTCGCTGTTAGTAAGTGACATAGGAGCAACCAAAGGCATGGCACGGCGAATATAATCAAATACGATTGTTGGATATGGCCAGTAACTGCCGATGGTTTGTTCAAAGTTTGACTTACCGCGTTTATCATCAACGCCAAATAATTTACCAATTTGATTTTTAACGGGGTCATTTTCACCCGGAAAATTATGGCATAAGTTGCACTGATATTCGAAAAGTTCTCTACCTTCGGCGACATTTCCTTCACCGTCCGGTAAAAACTCACCATCAGGAAATATAGACCAGAAACTTTTATCAATATCGGCCTGTGTGGCGGGGACACCAAAGAGTGATTCCTGTGCGGTTGCCAGTTGAGTGCTCAAAAACAAAGTGGCGATGATTAATATTCTATGCATAAACATTTTTAATCTCCCCATTTGTCGCAACACCCCAACTGTGAACAGCGTGAAAATGGTAAACACCATTTCTGCCCCTTGCATCGAT
>JABIPV010000265.1 GCA_018699075.1 Kordiimonadaceae bacterium
AAAAGAAAGTTTGGAGCGTGTCTCGCATTTGAATGAAGAAAGCCAACAAGTGATTAAGAGCGCACGATCAATTTATGATTTTGATGACAAGTTCACGGCACCGCAAAATGGCTTTAAAGATGCACCAGACTACTATCATCAAACCAACGGTGCACGTAATGTTAAAAACATAACAATCCCCCTCATAATGATTCATGCACGAAATGATCCTTGGATACCATATGCTCCTTATGAAAAGCTTATGGAGTGCTCTCCTGATAATATTAAAGTGTTGCTGACAAACAGCGGTGGACATGTAGGATTTCATGATCGTGCTAGCCGCGAAACTTGGCATGACCGTATTGCAGACGAATTTATATCAAGTATTTGTGTACTTTAAGGGTTATCCTGTAGTAATTAGCATATTAAGAGCTAATTAAGTTAATTGAAGGTACACAGCCATGAAACGAGACACAGGACAAAATAGAGACGTCACTTCACAGTGGCGATTGCAAACTCAATTGGTTCGCGGTGGCACTATGCGTAGTGAAATCGGCGAAACAAGTGAGAGCCTGTTCATGACGTCTGGTTATGCCTATGACTGCGCCGAAGATGCGGAAGCACGCTTTGAAGGTGAGCAGGACGGATATACTTATTCACGTCTGCGCAACCCAACCTGTGCCATGTTTGAAGATAAAATGGCCCTTATTGAAGGGGCTGAAGCTGCCCGTTCAACTGCAACAGGGATGGCGGCGATGACGTCGGCGATGCTGTCGATTGTCAAGGCAGGTGATCACGTGGTTTCCAGCAAAACTTTGTTTGGATCATGCCGCGTGTTTATTGAAACTATTCTGGCGAAATTTGGTGTGGAAGCGACCCTTGTGGATGGCGATGATAATGAAGCATGGAAAAATGCTTTTCGTCCTAACACGACGGCTGTCTTTTTAGAATCGCCCGCCAACCCAACATTGGATGTGGTTGATATTAAGTTTGTTTGTGATGTGGCCCATGAAAATGGCGCGCTCGTGGTGGTGGATAATGTCTTTGCAACACCACTATTGCAAAAGCCAATGCAAATGGGGGCGGATATTGTGATTTACTCTTCGACCAAACATATTGATGGTCAAGGACGCTGTCTTGGCGGTTGTATTCTCACCAGTGATGAAATTATGGAAGAACAAATTTTACCATACATCAGGCATACGGGACCGAATATGAGCCCTTTTAACGCCTGGGTAATGCTTAAAGGTATGGAAACAATGGACCTGCGTATTGAAAAAATGTGTTCAAACGCGGAAAAGGTGGCCCATGCACTCACGGACTTAAATGTGTTTACCTCAGTTAATTACCCGACGCTTGATAGTTTTAGACAACGTGAACTTGCCATGAAACAAATGTCATTGGGTGGTTCAGTTGTGACAATGTTTGTACCTGAAGGACGTGCACAGGCATTTAAATTTCTTAATGCCTTGGAAATTACGGATATTTCCAATAACATTGGTGATGCAAAAAGTTTAATGACCCATCCGGCGAGCACAACCCATAAATCGGTTGAAGAAAGCTCTAGGCTTGAAATGGGCATCACGGACAGCATGTTGAGGTTATCAGTTGGCCTTGAACATGCGGATGATTTAATTGAAGATTTTGAAAGAGCGGCTAAAATTGCCGGACTTTAAGGATCTTAGGATAAGTACGTTATGAGTGATAAAAAACAATATAAAACAATCACTAAGGATATCGGGGTTTCTGTGGAACCTTTCTATCTGGATCAAGAATCTGAACCAGATGATAGCCATTATGTTTGGGGTTATCAAATCCAAATTGAAAATTATGGTCGTGAAACGGTGACGTTAGAACGTCGCCATTGGGTCATTACCGATGGCAACGGTCAAACACATGAAGTTGAAGGTGAAGGCGTGGTTGGCGAACAACCAATACTCGAACCAGGTCAAGCGTTCGAATATACCAGCGGTGCTCCTTTATCGACTTCATCAGGTTTTATGGTCGGCAGTTATAAAATGAAGTTAAGTGATGGATCATATTTTGATGTGGAAATTCCGGCATTTTTGCTGGATATCCCGTCGAACAGTAGACAGTTACATTAG
>JABIPV010000239.1 GCA_018699075.1 Kordiimonadaceae bacterium
CTCATTTCACTTAAAGGCCAGTATTATTGGCGGAACAAAGAACGCCGATCTGATGCCAGATTGACGTTTAAAATATTTATTAATTTAGGCCTTGTTCAATTATTCTTACTTTATAAAGCTTTATTTCTGGCACATCTAATTTCCAGTTTGGGTTTATAATGTTGACTTGGTTCGACCACCAATTGGTTCCGCCTTTTGTATAGATAAGTTCTTTTGTCTCATCATTATAATAAATTGATTTGACTTGTTTCTCTGAAGCAATTGGACCAAAGGGGGTGAATTCTCCCGTTATATTATCAAATTTCCAAACTTTGTTGGATGTGGATATCAAATGATAATCTGATGTGGGGGCAAAAAGATCATGCCCTCCTGTTTCGGGAAGTTGCCACTTTTGTTTTAACGACAGTTGAGGATTTTCACTTTCCCACGCTTCTAAGGAATAAGCCCGTAACTGATCATATCCGAGCACATATAATAATTTTTTATCTTCATTCCAAACCACACCATGTCCCGAATATAATTCATCCTGGAAAAGAGGAATGTTTGATTTTGCAGCGTCATAAATGGCAATGCGGTTGCCGCCTTGCGATGTGGACATGGCAATGGCAATTCTATCATTTGGCAGATATTCTACTGAATGAGCATTGGGGGCGATGGCATAAAAAAGTAGTTTCTTTGTTTCCCGGTCAATAAGAACAACGGCGCTTGCCGAGCTGCTGATTAAAATCTTGCTGTTTTCATCCACAGATTTCTGATCATCAACTTCCATTAATTTAAGATCAAAGTCATCCGGAAGTCCGTCAATTTCGGTGGTGGTTAATTGCCAATTTATTTGCTTTATGCCATTTTGTAACTTTTTATAATCAAGAATAATAACCCTATTTTCACCGCCCAAAATCACTTCGGAAACTCGGCTTTCATAATCAGACGAGAATGCAGGGTAGCTATAAGAAACGACAAAATAGAAGAATATAAAAGAATAAAATTTACGCATAATAAGCCTTTTAAGGATTTAATAATTATCAAACTTTATAGCAGATTAAATTTGATGGAACAAATAGGGCTGCTCACTTTAGGGTTGTTTGTTATTTTGACCTATTAATTCAATTAATATAAGCTCCTCTTATCTCAGGGAAAAATACAGTGATAAATGGAGAAGATGTCGTGATAAACGAATTGAAGTTAGGAATAAAATCGTTGTTCAAAAAGGTGTTTTTTATCTGTGTTATATTTACTAATTTAACCTTATTTGTCCATTCGCAAGAAGGTGAAGTGACAATAGAATATATCGCTCATGCGTCGTTTAGGATTACGTCCCCAGAAGGCACACAAATTATAATTGATCCATATGCCAGTGACGTCTGGATAGGGTATGATTATCCAAAAAACTTAACAGCAAATGCCTTGGTAATTACGCATCCTCATTATGACCATGATGGCGGTGATTACCGTGGGCTTAAAATGCCGTGGGACAATACACCAAAACAATATCGTCAAATTGGCACATATCAATTGGCCGATATGACGTTAAAGGGGGTGCCAGGAAAGCACGCAGGTAATTTTGGTAAAGAGTTTGGCCAAAAAAATATTATATGGCTGATTGAAGTTGCCGGACTTAGAATTGCGCACCTTGGTGATAATGGACCGATCACTGATCAAGTAAGAAATGCTATTGGAACTGTTGATATTTTGATGATGCCGGCGGATGGTGATCAACATATTTTAAAAAATAGTGAAGCGATCGAATTTCTAGACGCGCTCAAACCAAAAATACAAATTCCTATGCACTATTGCATTGAAGAATTGGAAAAGAGCGGAAAATGCCCCGGCGGTCTGCTTCCGATTGCCGATCCTCTTAAGACCAATACTAAAATCAATAATATAGGTGGCGACACCATTACAATATCGAAAGCATCACTGCCGCTAAATTCAGAATATTGGATTTTTCAACCATCCTCACTTATTACCCGGTCTGATAATCAGTAATACTCAGGATTTTTATATAGTATAAGCCTTTTAATGGCATTTCTTGTTAGGCATATGCTTTTTTTAAAGTCTGTAAAAGATACTCAATATCATCCACATCATTGAATATTGAAGCAGACACTCTGAAACGATCTTTATATACTGACATGGTTATTTTTGCCTCTTTAAGATATGGTGAGATTATTGCACCAACACCGGGTTTTCCGGCGACGACCAGTGGACCTTTACTATCCAAAGGCGTGCGTAACGCAAAGCCAATTTTTGGTAATTCTTCTTTCAATAAATTATTTAATTTCTGATTATGGGCATGGATATTTTCAACGCCCAACGCCAAAATATATTTTAGAGATTCGTTTGCCAATTCCACTCCCGCAAAGGAATAAGAACCAATGGCAAAATGCCCAAAGGCACTTTTTGGATAGCCGTACTCATCACGTTCTAATTCACCACTAGGTGACCCAGCAGGTATTCTAAAGCCGTAAAACCCGTAATTGGCACGTTTTAAATGATTTTGAGCTTCTTTACTCGCATATAAAAATCCAGTGCCATAATCACCCATCAACCATTTAAAGCTAGACCCTGCAATAAAATCAACCCCACTTTCTTTGACATCGATCGGCATTGCCCCAGCTGCCTGTATTACATCAGCATATACAAGCGTCCCATTGGCATGGGCAATTTCACAAATAGCTTTAAGATCATGCTCAAATCCGGTTATCGTACTGATAAGTGAAACCGCAATAATCTTGGTATCTGGACGAAGTGCTTTTTTAATATCTTCTAGCTCAATCTTACCGTCTTTTTCTTTTAACCTTGTTAGGTCCATCCCTAATTTTTTTAAACTGTCGTATGTTATTTTGGAGCCGCCGAAATGAAATTCATCGGAAATAATATGACCGCCAGCTTCAGGGAAACCAAGGCTTCTTAAAATCATTTGTTCTGCTGCAGTTGTGCTTTGAGCGTAAGCCACTTCATCGATATCTGCATTAATCAGTTTGGCATAGTTATGTAATGCATCGTAACTATCGTTGGGCGTTCTTGGTGTATTTGGGCGAAAGCTCCGCTTTGCATAATATTGTTCTGCTGCTGAGAGCGATTTTGTCGGAAGTGGGTGTTGGGACGCACAATTTAAATAGGTTACATCCATTTTTTCAAAGGAAGCTTTATCGGGCAAGTTTGATATGTCCGAAGCCGCATGAGTAGCTTGAGCTAAGGCAATCGTTCCGATTGGTAAAGCCCCTGCGGCTTTTAAAATGTTTC
>JABIPV010000088.1 GCA_018699075.1 Kordiimonadaceae bacterium
AGCGAAGCCGTTGCAGAAACCTTGAACACCGGGCGCGTCTGTTATTATTCGCGTTCACGAGCCAAGTTGTGGCGCAAGGGCGAAAGCTCAGGGCAGGAACAGACATTGAAGGAACTGCGTTGGGACTGCGACGCCGACACCTTACTGGTGTTGGTCGAACAGAAAGGCGTCGCTTGTCATACGGGAAGGCGCAACTGTTTTTTTAATGCGGTGCGCGACGGTGAAATGACAGTCATCGCAGAACCCGAAATTGATCCCGACAAACCGGCATTAGTGACATTTTATGTTCCTTTCTATTATCCGGGCATGGATATTGTTGAGCAAGGGATGACTGGTAGAGCGGAACTATTTTCAACCAGTTATGCAGAATACGAGCAAAAAATTCGCTCACAAATGACGGAGCTTTTCGCTGAATCAGGATTTGATGCAGATAATGATATTGCGGGTATCATTTTAAATAGATGGGGGCACGCCTATGTGACGCCGCAACCGGGCTTTTTCTTTGGTGTTGATGGTAACCCCGCGCCCAGTGATATTATTCGCAAAGGGTTCGGCCGCATTGCTTTTGCCCATTCAGAACTACAAGGAATGCAGCACTGGGGCCCCGCAGCAGATGAAGGCAAACGGGCCGTGCGGCAATTAGCAAACCTTAGTTAGCAGTATAATTCTTTATATTCATCGCCTTTAATAGCAAAGGCGAATTCTGAATTTTATTGGGCTTAGGTGTTTTTGACGATTAGACTTAATATCTGCTTCAGTTATCATTTCTATGCCAGAAAAGCATTAACCGCGCGCCTACAGTAGAAACCATGCCAGTTCCACTCCATCCTCTTGGAAGGACAAGGGCCTTATCTTGAGCGTTAGCCGTTGAAAGAAATCCGTATAAGCTAATTATTGCTAGGACCGTTGAAAGGGTAATTTTATTTATTAATTTCATTATTCTTCTCCCATGCTTGATATATTAAGCTCATTAAAAATTAAATTTCAGCAAAAGTCCATATAACAATCAAAAATACCGACGGTAATTCACGTTCTGGCAACTGATAAACATCATTGTCAGTATTTACTTGTACATTATCTATCACTTTCAGCACCATTTTTAAGATGCTGGTGAAAGGCTATTATTGAATTGTGAATACTTGAATTTCGTTGTCTTTAATGGCAAAGGCTACTTCGCCATTTTTTAGGGCGAGGGCGTTTTTGCCGAATAGGTCATAGCGCCAACCTTTCATGGCTTTGACTTCCGGTGCGTCATTTTCAGCTATTTTCTCTAGGTCTTCTACGTTAGCTAATAATTTTGGTGCTACATTTTCGGCTTTGCATACGAGCTTAAGAAGAACTTTAAGAAGCTCAACTATCGGGTCCGTGTTTTGCGAGGGTGGTTTTCTTTTGGAAAGAACTGGAAGCTGATCATCTGGAAGCTCGAGCGCTTCTTTAATAGCCGTAATTACTTTTGTGCCGCCTTTACTGGTCGCGAAGTTTGAACCTAAGCCACGAATGCTAGACAGGGCATTGGTGTGGGTAGGACGTACGGCAGATAGCTCAAGCAATACTTCGTCGCGCATTACTCTGTTTCTGGGAATATTACGTTGCTGGGCTTCTGCTTCGCGCCACTCTGCTATTTTATGGACGATTGCATTGAAACGACGGTTGCTGTTTCTAATTTTGATGCGTTTCCAAGCGCGTTTCGGCTGAATAGTATAGCTGTCTTTGTTTAAGAGTTCTTCTATTTCTTCTTTTAGCCAGCTTGTGCGGTCACTTTGCTCAAGACGTTCACTTAAGTTTTTATAAATATCCCGTAGATGAGTTACATCACCAAGGGCATAATCAATTTGCCGCTCGGTAAGTGGGCGTCGGGACCAATCAGTAAACCGGGTGCTTTTATCCAGCGGTTTATTACATATAGACATGACAAGCTTTTCATAACCAATGCTGTCGCCATAACCACAGACCATGGCCGCAATTTGGCTATCAAATAAAGGGCGTGGGACGATACCCGCCATGTTGACCAAAATTTCTATGTCTTGTTTTGCTGCGTGAAAAACTTTGACAATTTTTTCATTGACCATCAAATCATAAAAGGGGTTCAGATCAAGGCCCGGTGCCAATGTATCAATAGCATGATATTCATTATCATCGGCTATTTGAATAAGGCATAGTTTAGAATAATATGTCTTATCCCTAAGAAATTCAGTATCCACAGTTACATAATCAGATTTTGAAAGTCGTTCGCATAACGATTTCAATACTTCACTTGTTGTAATAACGCTCATTTATACCCTTAATATTATTGGTTCAAATTAAAGATTAACTTGACAAAACGACAATAAAGCACAAAAAGACTGTAAATTGAACTTGAATATTAAAAAAAGTAGTAGAAATAATATGCATGAATATAGAAGCCATACCTGTAATGAGCTAAATATCGACAATGTTGGTGAAGTTGCCCGCCTTTCTGGATGGGTTCACCGTAAGCGCGATCATGGCGGACTTTTGTTTATTGACCTTCGTGATCATTACGGAATTACACAATGTGTTTTTGATAGTGATTTCAAGGATATTTTTGATGTTGCGGAAAATGTTCGTGCTGAAAGTGTTATTCGTGTTGAAGGCGAAGTGATTAAAAGAGACGCCGAGGTTATAAATACTGATCTGCCAACAGGTCATGTTGAAATTTTGGTTAAAAAGGTTGATATCCTGAATGCAGCGGAAGAATTACCGCTTCCCGTATTTGGTGATCAAGAATATCCTGAAGATATTCGCCTTAAATATCGTTTTCTTGATCTGCGCCGGGAACGTATTCACAATAATATTGTTCTTCGTTCTGATATTATTTCAAGCATCCGTCGCCGCATGGTTGACCAAGGGTTTAAAGAGTTTCAAACACCAATCTTAACAGCGTCATCACCTGAAGGTGCACGTGACTTCCTCGTTCCTTCTAGAATGCATCCGGGTAAATTTTATGCCCTACCACAAGCACCACAACAGTTTAAACAGCTTTTAATGATTGCCGGTTTTGACCGTTATTTCCAAATTGCACCATGCTTCCGTGATGAAGATGCCCGTGCGGACCGCTCACCTGGTGAATTTTATCAGCTTGATATGGAAATGTCATATGTAACACAAGAAGACGTATTTGCGGCGATTGAGCCAGTGATGCAAGGGATATTTGAAGAATTTTCCGATAAAAAAGTGACACCTGCGCCGTTCCCACGCATTACTTTTAAAGATGCGATACTTAAATATGGTAATGATAAACCAGACCTTAGAAACCCAATTGAAATCTGTGATGTCACGGAAGTTTTTGACGGTTCAGGATTTGGTATTTTTGCCGGCGCTATTAAAAATGGTGCAGTTGTTCGTGCAGTTGTTGCACCGGGAGCAGGGGGCAGCAAGCCACGTAGCTTCTTTGACAAAATGAATGACTGGGCACGCGGCGAAGGTTTTGCAGGACTAGGTTATATTCGCTTTAAAGAGGGTGAGGCAATGGGGCCGATTGCCAAGAACTTGGATGAAGCGCGTATCGCTAAACTTAGCGAAATTGTTGGACTTTCTGAAAATGATGGTGTGTTCTTTGCTTGCGGAAAAGATGAGGAAGCAGCCAAACTTGCTGGTTTTGCCCGCACGAAGGTCGGTGAAGATCTTGAGCTTATTAAAGATGATGAGTTTAAATTTTGCTGGATCGTAGATTTCCCTATGTTTGAATATGATGAAGTCGAAAAGAAACTTGATTTTAGCCATAACCCATTCTCAATGCCGCAAGGTGGGATGGATGCGCTTCTAAATATGAAACCGGAAGATATTCTTGGATATCAATATGACATCGTTTGTAACGGTATCGAACTGTCATCTGGGGCTATCAGAAACCATGTTCCTGAAATTATGTATAAAGCTTTTGAAATTGCGGGATACGGGCCAGAAGTAGTTGAAGAACGTTTCGCAGGAATGCTTAATGCACTTAAATTCGGCGCGCCTCCCCATGGTGGCATTGCCCCTGGAGTTGACAGAATTGTAATGCTTCTTGCTGATGAGCCTAATATTCGTGAAGTGATCGTGTTCCCAATGAACCAAAAAGCGGAAGATTTGATGATGAATGCCCCAAGCGAAGTGGATATGAAACAACTTCGTGAACTTCATCTTCGGACAATCGCGCCAGAAATTAAAGTAGAAGCTAAAGCAGAAGATAAATAAAAATCTTTTTTTATAAAGAACAATAAAACAAAAGGCATGCTCACCAAAGCATGCCTTTTTAGTAATTAGATATGAATTTTAGTTGAGGCTAAGCCGATACATCGACATTGTTACCAACATCTGGTCCAGTATCAGCTTCGACTGTACTACGCCCATCTGCAGAACCTTCGATTTTGTCCTGCTGTGCATTTTGTGCTATAGCTGCATTTTCTTGTGAACTACTACGTCCTGCATCTACTTGAATTTGCGATGAAGCGCTACTCGCTGCTGCAATATCTACCATAATTAATCCTTACTATTTGTACTGTGTCATAAAAGTAGCAATTATATTTTAATAAATTGTTAATTAATTGATTCATTTTTACATATTATAGTTTAACATATATTTCACTAGTTATAGTTTAACATATACTTCACTAGCAGTGATTACACAAGTAATTATCGTTATCGTCGAATTCATTAATTAAGCGGAACAATCGTTAACATCATGAAAAAATTACATAATATCGTTCTCACATCCACTATGATTACAGTGTTGGCAGCCTGTGGCGGTCCTAATAAGGCAAATATACCTGAATATGATGATCCTTTAATAAATCAGAATAGAGTTGGTGGAGAACTTGCTTTTTCGAGCCCATCATTAATGAAAATGGGTGAATCCTTTAGAATAGCTGGTGATTATACCAGCGCTTTAAGAGTTTTTCAGCGAGCAGCCGTTGAAAATGAAGCACATGTGCCTTCACGGTTAGCGCTCGGACAAATTTATCAAAGGCTTGGGGCATCGGATGGTGCCATTACTTATTACCGTCAAGTATTGGACATAGAGCCTGATAATACCGATGCTCAACTTGGCATTGGTCAAATGATGGTCATGAGCAATCAACCACTTGAAGCTGTCAGTTATCTTGAACAAGTGGCAGAAAAATCACCTAATAATTATAAAATTTATAATAGCATTGGCCTTGCCTACGATTTGCAGGGACTTCATGAAGATGCCCAAATTGCCTACGGTCAAGGGTTAAGCATTCGTCCTGATCAAATATCGCTTTTAAATAATCTTGCATTATCATTTGCCATCGATGGTGAATATGCTCCTTCGATACAATTGCTTAGTAAAGCAGTTAACCTTGATTTCAGCCAAACAACAGCGCAACAGAACCTTATTATGGTTTATGCATTATCTGGTGAAGAAGAAGAGGCGAGAACTATAGGAAAATCATTTTTAACTCCTATAGAACTAGAAGAGGATTTGGAACATTATAAATGGCTGAAAACGTTAACCAGTAAAAGACGTGCGCAAGCTATATTCCTTAATTTAACATCATTCCCTGATGAAGAAGAGGCGGATGTTATAAGTCCAAATGTTAATGCTGTAAAAAGACAGTCTGTTGTAAGTTTAGATCCTAAGAAGAAAATGCTGGATGATATTTTAAATGAAGAACAAAATGAAGAAACTGAGGTTTCCAATCAGGATAGTATGCCTTTTTTAGCTGGTAATTATCATATTGAATTGGGATCATATTCTTCGTTAGATGAGGTTATAAAAAACTGGGAAAACTTTAAAGAGGTTGCGCCTGATTTACTTAGTTCCGAAAAACTTAATATCGAAGAAGTTGTTACAGCGGATAATCAAGAGATATATCGTTTAAATATTGGAAAATATGATAACAGGAATGCAGCCATTGAACTTTGTGTGGCTTTAAAAGTGATTAATATATCCTGTAATGTAATGAATTCAGACGAGTAATTAGCCTCAAGATGCGAAGCTTAACCTTTGCAAAAGCCAATATTCAATTGGCGAAAACCGAAGCTTTTAACCATGATATTTGTTTTTTCATTAAACGGAATTTGAGTAACTTTGAAACCTTTAAACTGATAATGTTCTTTTAATCCTTGATATATTTCGCTGATACCACTGGCGATTAAAATCGCTAGAAAGGGAATAAAGCTATATCCAATTATTTGTATTAAAAGATCCATGATATTTTCCAGTATTATTTTTGTTCTAATTATGTTCTATTTTATGTATTCACATAAGTCAAGAACAAAAAAGAACAAAAAGAGAATATGGCAATTATTTGAAAAATATTCTTATTGTGTAATTACGGAAAATAAGTATAATTTTTCCATAATTAACAGCAATCAGGAAACTTCTTAATGACCTTCATAAAATTATTTACAAAACTTACCTCTGGGCTTGTTTTTTTCGTATTATTAATAACTTCATCAGCATATTCACAAAGCTCTCCACTTGCCGTTAAAGGCGAACAAGAAGCATTTGGAAATCTTAAAGTAGTAAGCCAGTATGGACACGTTGTTTTCGCGGATCAACCAGATAAAGCGACCGTTGGTATGTTAAAAGACCAAGGTATTAATATGGTAGTTAGCATCCGTGGGCTTAATGAAAAAGTAGGTTTTGATGAAAGAAAGGCCGTTGAAGAGCAGGGAATATCTTTTGTGCAAATACCTTACATGAAAGGTCGGGGAATTGATAATGACGGTTTAGATGAAATTATGTCGATTGTAAATGCCGCAGGTAAAAGTGGTACTAAAATAATGCTTCACTGTACCCATTCTCAACGTGCGGGTTCATTGCTTGGGACCGCACTTTATCGCGATTATGGATATTCAAAAGAAGACGCCAATAAAATTGCAATAGAAGCAGGACTAACCAGTGAATTTTTAACGAAGATTCATAATGAAAACTTGGATACGCTCAAATAAACAAATAAGTGAAAGAATTATAATGAAATATTATTATACCCTTCTGGGAAGTTGCATTTGTGCTTTTTTGCTCTGTATTGCATCCGTTAATGCGCAAAGTGCCAATTTACTTAAAGAAGGTAGCCAAACGCCCTTCGGTAATTTGGATAAAACACCGATGTTGGGAAACATTGTTTATGGTCGACAACCGGATGAAAGCACAATTCCAATGTTAAAAGAGCAAGGTTTTAATCTTATCCTAAGTGTACGTTATGATGATGAGCCAGCAGATTATGATGCCCGTAAAGTGATTGAAAAAAACGGCATGTCATTTGTGCAAATATCTTATCTTAAAGGCAGTATTAATGACAAAGTACGCCATGTTGATGATGAGGCGGTTACGCAAATTAAACAAGTGATTGAAGGGGCGATTGATAACGGCGGTAAAGTACTTTTGCATTGTCAGTCCGGTCAACGGGCGGCGGCTGCCCTTGGTTCAATATTATATAGGGATTATGGGTTTTCAAAAGAAGAAGCAAAGAAATATGCGCTTAAAGCCGGTTTAACCAGTAAAAATACTGGCGCAATTTATGACCGATATATTGACAGTATAGAACGCTAAACTCTTTAAATAGGGACTTGATATGAAGAAGTTATCTAATATTTGTATGGTTATCGGGCTTTTGTTTCTTACGGCCTCGTGTGCTGGGACAATGAAAACTGCTAATGCGGATCGACTTACTGAAAAAAACCAAGTTCCTTTTGGCAATCTTGAAATCACGCCTTATATCGGCAATGTGGTTTATGCGGCTCAACCCGATGAAAACACGGTTAAAATGTTTAAAGATCAAAATTTTGATCTCGTCATAAATATCCGTGAATTGAATGAAGACATCGGTTTTGATGAAAAGAAATTAGTGGAAGACCAAGGCATAACATACATGCAAATTCCTTATATGACTGAACCTAATTTCAATGCGGACTTTAGCAACGAAGCATTAAGTAAAATTAAAGAGGCGATTGATGATGCAACGTCCAATGGCAAAAAAGTAATGCTTCATTGTAGCCACGGACAAAGGGCAGGGTCTTCCCATGGAATGATTTTGTATCGTGATTATGGATATACAAAAGAAGCCGCCCTTAAAGCATCTACAGCTGCAGGAATGAATTCCGAGTGGGCTGTGCCAAAATTTCATAAATTTATTGATAATTCACTTGTAAAAGTCACTTCATTTGAAGGAATTGATAACATCATTAAATATAAAAATTTCTATATCGCCAGCCAACCCAGCATAGAAGCAATTAATATGATGAAAGCAAAAGGTATATCAACCGTTATTACCAACCGTGCTCAAAAAGAAAATAGTGGATTTGAAGAACAGAAAGCTGTTGAGGCCGCCGGACTTAAATTTCACCGTGCTCGAATTTATAATGATCGTTACGGTGATATAAATGATGGTAAGTTAAATGTAGATGAGCTGGTCAAAGCCTTAGATATTATTGCCAATACCACAGATGGTGACGTGCTCGTCCATTGCGGCTCCGGTGACCGTGCTTCTATGATCCTTGCTGCCCATTTGTTCAATATGGATGAGAACTCCCCCAATGAAGCTCTGAGCAAGGCGCGTTTGGCCGGTTTAAGACATCCTGGTATTACGGAGCAGCTTGAAAATTATATGGGTGTTAAGAAGAACGAATAAGTTTATTTAAACTTAGGTTCACGTTTTTCATTAAAAGCCGCGACGCCTTCTATGAAGTTTTCGTTTTTACCGGCGATCTGTTGGGCCTTTGCTTCGGCCTCTAATTGCTCTGAAAGAGTGTTTTCATGTGATGCGTCAAGGAGTTCTCGGATTTGGATCAATGCGGAGGATGGTTTTTGTGCAAGTTTATTTGCGAGCTTTAATGACTGTTCCATTAATTGGTCTTCAGTTGTTACTTTATATATAAGTCCAATTTTATACGCTTCTTCTGCGGTTATATTTTCTCCGAGCATCATCATTTCAGTTGCCCTAGCTCTACCTATTAACTGGGGAAGGAAATATGAACTCCCTGCATCAGGAACAAGGGCTATATTAATGAATGCCTGAACAAAATTGGCGTTTCTTGCGGCAATGGTAAAATCACACGCAAGCATAAGTCCCATACCCGCACCGGCAGCATAGCCATTTACAGCCGCAATTGTCGGTACATTTAATTTTTTAATACCCATCACCATGGGAAGGAAATTTTCCCTAAGGCTTTTTCCTAAATCAAGTTCCTCATTTATCGGTAAGTTTTTAAGGTCAGCACCAACAGTAAAGCCATTTCCTTTACCCGTGATGATCAATGCTTTAACATCATTATTAGCAGATAATGTTTTCAGCATACTATTGAAATCATTAAAGAAATCTTGGTTCATCGCGTTTAAAGCTTTTTCACGGGTTAGGGTGAGGGTTGCTATATTTCCCGTAACACTTAATTTCATAGTTTTTAATATATGATCTGACATCAAATGAACCTTTAATTGTTTAAGGCTATAATAATTGCCTAAACAAAAAAAAGTGTCAATCTAACAAATAGACTGACACTAATAATATTGTATTTTATTTTAAGCTTTACGCAGTAGCTTTATCATCTGCACGCGCCACTTGATCAAGCTCAAGTTCGCTTTGAACCATATTTCTTCCGTTACATTTTGCCAAGTATAGTGCGGAATCTGATCTTTGGACAAGTAGATCAGCGGAAGATAAATTATTCATGCTTGCTACACCAAATGACATTGTAATTCGGCCAAAATATGCGCCGGTATTTTTATTTTTAATGGTGCGTTCCGAAATTACTTTTCTAATTTTTTCGGCTAAAACAATTGCTTCACCTAATTTTGCTTTGGGTAACAATATTGCGAACTCTTCGCCGCCGTATCTTGCGGCTGCGCCGAGTTCACCCAATTCTTTTTTAATCACATGGGCGACAACTTTTAACACCTGGTCGCCAATTTGATGGCCGAAACTATCGTTAAACTTTTTAAAGAAATCAATATCACAAAGAATTAGACATAGATCATGGCCAAGTTTTTTGTGGTTAGTTACATATTTTACAATTTGTTCTTCAAAATATTTACGGTTGCCAATATTTGTAAGCGCGTCCGTACGACTTTCAATTCTGGAACTTTCAAGATTTGTCTGCAGACTTTCAATTTTGAAAGTTGATTGTTCAAGTTTAGTTTCCAGCTTCTGACTTTGTTCTTTCATTTTGTTGGTATCATTGATCACCACTTTAATAATGTCTTTAAGTTCGTTTGCGCCTTCAAATTCAGTCAGCAAATTCATTTGTTCCAATAATGCTTCAGTATGCTGACTTGTATCATCGCCCGCACTTTTTAAAACGGCAACAAT
>JABIPV010000267.1 GCA_018699075.1 Kordiimonadaceae bacterium
AAGGCCAGCCCAAGCAAAGGCCTGATACGTGAAGATTTTAATCCTCCCTTGCTTGCCAAAGCATATGAAGATGGTGGTTCAAGTTGTCTTAGTGTTCTAACCGATGTGCCCTATTTTATGGGGACCGATGAATTTTTAATTGAAGCGCGCGGCGCAACATCACTTCCGGCACTGCGTAAAGATTTCATGGTTGACCCTTATCAAATCGTTGAAGCACGCGCACTTGGTGCCGATTGCATTTTAATCATTATGGCAATGATTGATGATGGTTTAGCCGCCGAATTAGAGCAAGTGGCTTTGGAGTATAAACTTGATGTATTAGTTGAAGTTCATGATGCTAATGAATTGGAACGAGCACATAAACTTCAATCATCACTTTTAGGAATTAACAACAGAAATCTTAAAACATTCGATGTCACACTGGACACTACGATTGAGCTGTCTAAACTCGCAGAGCCTAATAGAATGGTCGTTAGTGAAAGTGGTTTATTCACCCATGACGATCTTAAAATGTTAAATGAAACATGCGGAATTAATAGTTTTCTTATTGGCGAAAGTTTAATGCGTCAAGGCGATGTTACAAAAGCAACTCGAAAACTGCTAAATAATGACTTTACATGACTTATAATGACCGAGATCAATTTTTTATGTGCTTAAAAGCTTAGGAATAAATTATGTCAGAATTAACCCATTTAGATGCGCAAGGCCGTGCCAGCATGGTTGATGTATCAGAAAAAGCAGAAACCAAACGCATTGCCGTTGCGAAAGGCCGCATTTATATGCAGCCGGAAACTCTTGCACTGATTGATGCGGGCGGCGTTAAAAAAGGTGACGTTTATACCGTCGCTAGGCTCGCGGGTATTATGGCGGCAAAAAAAACCGCTGACCTTATTCCGTTATGCCATCCTCTGCCCATTCAAAATGTACAGGTTGATTTAACAAGCAATACTGCAGAATCTTGTGTAGATATTGAAGCCACAGCAAGCCTTTATGGTCGCACGGGTATCGAAATGGAAGCCCTCGCCGCCGTATCGGTTGCGGGACTTGCTATTTATGACATGTGTAAAGCCGTTGATAAAGCCATGAGGATCACGGATGTGCGCCTCACACATAAATCGGGCGGTAAATCTGGAACTTATGAAGCGGAATAATTATAAATGGCCCTCCTCCCCGTAAATGATGCACTTGTACGTATATTAAACTCAGTTGATGAACTGGGTATTGAGACCATAAATATTCACCAATCTTTAGGTCGCATTGCCGCGGAAAATATCACCTCTAACCTAACCCAGCCGCCTTTTGATGCCTCTGCTATGGATGGTTATGCGGTTAATTATGCGGATATATCATCGCCACTAACGGTTATTGGCGAATCTCAAGCAGGACAATCATTTGAAGGCACAATGAAAATCGGTCAAGCCGTGCGTATATTCACTGGTGCACCAATGGTCAGTAGCGCAGATACCGTGGTCATACAGGAAAATGTCACCCGTAACGGTGACCAGCTGATCATTAACGACTGTAAAGCCAAAGGCAGTAACATTCGTGATGCAGGCGGTGATTTTAATATCGGTGATACATTGGTTGAAAAAAGAACTAAACTAGACGCAAGGCATATCGCCCTGCTGGCCGCAGGAAATGTCGCAGAATTTAACGTTTATAAGCAGCCAAAGGTGGCGATCCTTTCCACAGGCGATGAACTCTTGGAGGTTGGTTCAGAAATTGGACCTGATAAAATCGTCAACTCTAACGTACCGCTATTTATGGCTTTGGTCACGGAACATGGCGGAATTCCGATTAATCTTGGCACCGCAAAAGATACCGCTTTAGACGTAAAAGCGAAAATCGCGCTTGTAAAAGATGTTGATATGTTCGTTAGCATCGGTGGTGTATCGGTTGGGGATTACGATATTATTCAGGACGTGCTTAAAGAAGCCGGCCTTAAAGTGGATTTTTGGAAAGTGGCCATGCAGCCGGGCAAACCTATTGTTTATGGTGATTTTAATGGCATTCCTTATTTCGGCATGCCTGGAAATCCATCAAGTGCTTACGTTTGTTTTACCAACTTTATGCTGCCCGCCATGTATCAAATGCTGGGACGTAACATTCAAGGTTTAGAGCAAAGCTTTGCAATTTTAGAACATGATATTAAAGCCGGAAGCGCGCGAATTAATTATATGCGCGGTCATTATTACGAAGATGATAAAGGGCAAAAATTCGTTAGTTCGACCTTAAGTCAAAGCAGCTCGATGCTTAAAACACTGGCAGATTCCAATTGTTTGTTAGTCCGTGATATGGATGCTCCCACTGCAAATAAAGGCGATTTAACTAAAATAATCCTCATAATCCCTTAAATAAATTCTGTTCTTGACAGAAGAATAAAAATAGAACATAAAAGAACATATAAGGTTTAATATGTGAATATTTGCGATATTTTTAGGGAGAGAATTTATGCTAACGAAAAAACAACACACTTTACTCATGCTTATCCATGAACGTCTACAACAAGACGGTGTTGCCCCCTCTTTCGAAGAAATGAAAGTTGCGTTAGAACTTAAATCAAAATCCGGTATTCACAGACTGATTAATGCACTTGAAGAACGCGGTTTTCTTCGCCGCCTTCCCAACCGTGCCCGTGCTCTTGAAATTATCCGCCTTCCGGAAGATGAAGATACTTCCCCGGCACCAAACAACCTGTTTAAACCTGACTTTGGCGCTGCTGCAGTTGATCCCAATACCATTGAAATCCCTCTTCACGGTAAAATCGCGGCGGGTACACCGATTGAAGCACTTGAATCTTATGAAAATATTGGCGTTCCTGCGGGCATGCTTGGCACTGGCAGTTATTACGCCCTCGACGTGGATGGTGACAGTATGATGGAAGCTGGTATTCTTGACGGTGACCGTGTAGTAATAGAACGCTGCGAAAATGCAAATAATGGCTCGATCGTTGTTGCTCTGGTCAACGAAGAAGAAGCCACCCTCAAAACTCTACAAAAACGTGGCCCTGATATCGCGCTTGAACCTTCAAATAGTGATTTTGAAACACAAGTCTACCCCGCAAACCGCGTGCGCATCCAAGGCCGCCTTGTGGGACTCCTTAGGCAATATTAATGCCGTAACTTACGTTTCGTAGACACTCCCCTATTTTTACGATAATATGCACTGCATAAGGGCATTTTAGTGCCCATTTCAGGTAAGTTCATACATAGTATCGAGTTCATAACAACAGGGAAATACTATGAAACTTACGATATTTTCATTTATTAATATTTTAATTCTAACAATAAGCACATCATTCGCGCAGATCGTCGAAACAGCCGAAGGTAAAATTGAAGGCTACGTCGAAAACGGTATCTATACCTTTAAAGGCATCCCCTACGCGGCACCGCCAGTTGGTGATCTCCGTTGGCAGGTGCCGCAACCAGTGGGGAAAAGCAGCACAAATATTATTGCCCTGACTTTGGCAAAAATTGTTTACAGCCAATTAGATTAAACAACAAAATTGAAGATATGAGTGAAGATTGCTTGACTTTGAATGTCTGGACACCAGCCATAGATGATAATAAACGGCCCGTCATGGTATATATTCATGGTGGCGGCTTTCGTACAGGAAGCGGTAATATCCCAGGTGAAGTGTTGGCGGAAATGGGCGCCGTCTTCGTATCAATGAATTACCGCCTTGGCGCGCTTGGTTTCTTTGCTCATGAAGCCTTACCGGGGATGGAGGCTAATCCGGGACTGCTTGATGTTATTATGTCTCTGGAGTGGATAAATTCTAATATTGAACAATTTGGTGGGGACCCAGAAAATGTAACTATTTTTGGTATATCTGCTGGTGGTGCGATTGTAAACTTACTCGCCACCAATGACAAAGCTACGGGGTTATTTCAACACGCAATCGCACAAAGCGGATACGCCGCATGGCCGCTCCACAGAAGTAATACGGCACCAAGTGCCGCCCCGATGAACACAAACAAGGATAAAGCCATTGATGCAGAGCAGCATGCCAATAAATTAATAGCAAAAATTACCGATGCCCCACAAACAAAGGAACTTCTGTATGGGCTTGATGGTCATGAGATCGTTAGTACGGTTACCACATTTCATGTACCAATTGTTGATGGAAGCTCAATTGAAGAAGAGCCCGCTATTCGAGCTATCCGCGGTCAACAGCTCGATATTTCTTATATGAGCGGCGGCAATAGCTTCGACGGATCTTCTATGGCCGGTGGCGGCATCACAATCCCCGACTTTATGCAAGAAATAGGCAGTGATGCTGATGAGGCACGCGCGCTTTATAGTGATGATGGTGATGACCTGTGGCTTACACGCATGTGGGGGGATAATAGGTACGTATTGTCCGCCAGAATACTTGCAGAAAGTATGAAACATAAATCCTCAGATGCTTGGCTAATTTATACGGATTTCGTCGAAGAAAAGGATAAGCAGACCTCACTTGGAACATATCATGGAATGGACGGTTATTATCTATTAGGTAGATATACAGAGGAAAACAGTGTTGCTTTACGCGCTTTATCAAGCGACTTTAAGCAATATTGGTTCAATTTTGCCAGCACTGGAAATCCAAATGGTGAAGGATTACCCGAATGGCCAACCTATGATCGTCAGTCAGATAACTGGATGGTGTTTTCTGATGTTCGAGAAGCTAAATCCGGAGTACTTACAAAAAAACTGGATTTTTCTGAAAGCAGGTATTTGCAAAGAATTGCACCCGCGCTGGCAAGATAAACTATTCGATAGTTCGTTCTGGCGGAAAGTGAATTGTGACTTTTGTTCCTTCACCTAATGCGCTTTTAATTTCGAGCTGGGCTTGGAATAGTTTCACGAATGCATCGACAAGTGGTAAACCGAGGCCAGTTCCCGTTTCATCGCATTCTCTTACCTGCGATGTGCGTCTAAAAGGTATCATGGCAACGGTCAGGTCTTCTTCGGACATTCCCATACCCTCATCTTCAACTATAACATTAATTCCACGGCTATTTCTAATCACTACGCTTATTTTCACTTGTGAATCATTTCCAGAATATTTAATCGAATTGGACACCAAATTTAATAATATCTGGCGGAATATTCTCTCATCCCCTTTAAGGGTAATTTCTTCTTCTGGATTTTCTTCAATAACCGTAATGTTTTTAGCAGCGATCATTGTGCCCAATGTTTGAATACAGGATTGAATTTCATATGTTATATCAATTTCATCTTCATCAAATTCTTGTTGACCGGCTTCTATTTTTGACAGATCAAGCAGATCATTAATAATTGCAAGCAAATGGACCCCACTAGAATTAATTAAACTTGCATATTCTTGGAAATTTTCATTTAACTCATCAGTTTTAATTCCACTTTCGCCAGAAATGATGCTTGAAAAGCCGATAATAGCATTCAGGGGTGTGCGAAGTTCATGGCTCATATTTTGTAAAAATATACTTTTATGTTCGTTGGCATCTTCTGCCTTCTTACGTTCTTCTTGAAGCTTTTGTTGCGCAATTTTTAATTCTGAAATATCCGTAGATATTCCCACCATAAACCTTTCACCACTATCTTCATCTTCCATCATAAACTTATTACTATGGAAATAAAGTTCATCAGTGACCATTTCTTCGCCGATAAAATCAATACCTTCGATAACTTTTCTATCAAGTTCCATTACTTTATCAGCTAGTTCTTTTGGAAACACATCCTTGTCCGTTTTTCCAATGAAGTCACTTACCGTTTTACCAACAGAGTTCGCACCATTTTCATCTTTGATATAAATTGCGTTTGGCGTGGCTTCTAAAATTGCCGATAGAAATTTTTTATTAATTAGTAACAATATGTAACATCCAAATAAATTCTCTCAGTGTTTAATACCACTTAAGTCTTAAAATACTGATAACGTTATATAGATAAACTAGTATTCTTAATCAGAGTGTAATATATTAACACATATCAATTTTATTAAGGTTAAAATATGGAATGGCACGACGAAGGGGTGATTTTATCCCTACGTAAACATGGCGAATTTGATGCTATACTTGAGGTTTTAACCCGCAATCACGGACGCCATGCCGGAATTGTAAAAGGGGGCTTAGGTCGACGTCAAAGAGGCAACATCCAGCCGGGAAACGAAGTCAATGTCAAATGGCGTGGACGGCTTGAAACCCATTTAGGTACTTATTCAGTAGAACTTATAAAAGCCCGTGCTGTTGCATTTTTATATTATCCGTCAAAATTGGCAGCTTTAAATAGTTGCTGTAGCCTTCTATGTATCGCCCTAGCAGAAAATGAGGCCCATGATGTCTTATTAGATGGCCTACTTGCTCTACTTGATACTCTTGAAGTTACGGAAGATAATATTCTCAGTTGGGGACCTCTAATGACCCGCTGGGAAATTGGGTTACTCAGCGAGCTTGGGTTTGGCCTTAATCTGGAAGAATGTGCGGCCACTGGGGTTAAAGAAAACCTTACTTATGTTTCTCCAAAATCTGGACGCTCCGTTTGTCAAGAAGCAGGTCTAGCTTATCACGATAAAATGTTACCTTTACCAAAATTTTTAGTTGAAACCAATACTGATGTTACCATTGAAGACGTAAAAGAAGGCCTTGGATTAACGGAATTTTTCATGGAACGCCATATGCTTAGCCCATTTGGGAAAAAAATTCCCCAGGCAAGACGTATGATTTTAGACTATATTTCTTAGAGATTAATAATTACTACTTTATAGAGGCAACAATAAATTCAGACTGTAAAATGAGTGAAGTCAGAGAAGCACTTTCAATATCCGCTTATTTATTTTTAAATTGCTGTTTTAAACTCTAGCGCCGCTTAAAATTTTTGCTATAGTGGCTTCATGAATACAAATACTAAAGAAGATACAATCTTAAACGCTCCGCTCGGTGATACTCTTGGCGATCGTTACCTTTCATATGCCTTATCAACCATTATGTCCCGGTCGCTTCCGGATGTACGTGATGGATTAAAACCGGTTCATCGACGTCTGCTTTATGCCATGCGGCAATTAAAACTTAATCCCGAAACAGGGTTTAAGAAATGCGCCCGTGTTGTCGGCGATGTGATCGGTAAATATCACCCCCACGGCGACCAATCAGTATATGATGCGATGGTACGCTTATCTCAAGAATTTGCGGTACGTTACCCTCTTGTAGACGGTCAAGGTAATTTTGGCAATATTGACGGTGATAATGCCGCCGCCATGCGTTATACGGAAGCACGCATGACATCCGTAGCAACGGCCCTTATGGAAGATATTGATAAAGACACCGTAACATTTCGTGAAACATATGACGGTGAAGAAAAAGAGCCCACCGTTATGCCCGCCAATTTCCCAAATTTGCTCGCAAATGGGGCTATGGGGATCGCTGTTGGTATGGCCACAAGCATTCCCCCACACAATGTGGATGAAATATGCGGTGCACTTTTACATTTGATCAAAACGCCAAATGCGGGAATTGCAAAACTTGTTGATTTCATCAAAGGTCCTGATTTTCCTACTGGCGGCACTATTGTCGAACCACCGGAAAGCATTATCCAATCTTATACTACTGGACGCGGAAGTTTTCGCATGCGGGCAAAATGGCATGTGGAAGAACAGTCCCGTGGAATGTACCAAATTATTGTCACCGAAATCCCTTATCAAATTCAAAAATCACGCTTGATAGAAAAAATTGCGGACCTTATTTATCTTAAGAAGTTGCCTATCCTTGGTGATGTTCTTGATGAAAGTTCCGAAGACATTCGCATTGTAATTGAACCAAAAAACAGGACCATTGAGCCAGAAATGTTAATGGAAAGCCTTTATAAGCTTACTGATCTTGAAAGTCGCTTCTCACTCAATATGAATGTTCTTGAAGGCGGTAATATGCCGCGTGTGATGAATTTACGTGAAGTATTACAAGCTTTTCTTGATCACCGCCAAGATGTGCTTATTCGACGTTCAAAATATAGGTTAGAAAAAATTGACCTCCGCTTAGAAGTCCTAAGTGGATATATCATTGCCTTCTTAAACCTTGATGAAATTATTCGCATCATCCGCGAAGAAGATCATGTTAAAAAATGTTTGATGGATACCTTTAACCTGACAGAAAATCAGGCGGAAGCTATTTTGAATATGCGTTTAAGGTCCTTACGTAAACTGGAAGAAATGGAACTTAAGACCGAACATGCCGCACTCGAAGAAGAAAAGACCATGCTTCTTTCACTGCTTGATAATGAAGAATTAAGGTGGCAAACCATTGCTGCTGATATTAAAGGTTTAAAGAAAAAGTTTGGAAAATCAACTGAGCTTGGTAAAAGGCGCAGTGAATTTGCCTTTGCCCCAGAAGCTATGGTTATCCCACTTGAAGCGATGATTGAAAAAGAACCTGTAACGATCATTTGTTCGAAAAAAGGTTGGATCCGTGCCATGAAGGGGCACATGGTCATTGATGACAAGATTAAATATAAAGAAGGCGACGAAGAAAACTTCGCATTCCATTGTCAAACCACAGATAAAGTGTTGCTGTTTGCTTCAAACGGTCGTTTTTACACAATGGGCGCAGATAAATTACCCGGCGGCCGTGGCCACGGTGAACCGGTTCGATTGATGATTGACCTTGGAAATGAAGAAGAAATCGTTTCTTTATCAGTTTATAGACCGGGAAGTATGTTACTGGTTGCTGCCGAAACAGGACGTGGCTTTCTAGCTGAATCTGATAAGGTAATCGCCAGCACACGGAACGGAAAACAAGTGATGAATGTGGAGGACGGAAAAAATAAAGCTGTACTTTCACGCATTATCGAAGAAGATCATGATCATATCGCCATCGTCGGGCAAAATAGAAAACTGCTTATATTCCCAGTGGATCAGATGCCACAAATGACCCGTGGGCGCGGTGCCATATTGCAAAAATATAAGGGTGCAACCATGGGCGATGTCATTTCATTCAACAGTGAGCAAGGGTTAAGCTGGGAAATGCGCGGCGGAAAAACGCGCACTGAAACGGACCTAACAGGCTGGATAGGTAAACGAGGTCAGGTAGGTAGAATGCCTCCCCACGGATTCCCGTCAAATAATAAGTTTTCAAGATAAGAATTTAAGGGGATTAAACAAACATGATAAAGTTTATTCCCCTTAAAGCTGCCTCCTACAATACATTGGCCACAGGTGATAAAATCAACCTACAAATGCCAAATACGAGCCATAAAAAAAAATTCATCCACTTTATAAAACGAAATAGAAACTTTCATGAACCATGGATATATATTTCATCTGATCCCCAATATTTTGATCAATATATAAGGCGGATGAAATCTGGGCACATGCTCGGCTTTTTTGTTTTTTCAAACCATAAAAATGCAGATGGGCATAATGAATTTATTGGCGTTGTAAATTTAAATAATATCCGTCTTGATCCTTTTGGCTCCGCAAGCTTAGGTTATTATGCTGATCAGGACCAGTCTGGAAAAGGATATATGAAGGAAGCGCTTAAACTCGTTCTTGATCATGCATTTTCAAAAATTGGCTTGAACCGCGTAGAAGTTAATATTCAGCCAGAAAACACCTCATCATTGGCGCTGGTTAAATCAGTAGGCTTTCAAAAAGAAGGCTATTCGCGCAAATACCTACAAATAGGTGATCAATACCGTGACCACGAAAGATGGGCATATCTCGCGGATGATTATTATTAATTTAAATTTTCTGCTTTAGCCATATTCGACTCAATTGGCTCTATCTTATAATCTGAAAGATAAATTCTCACTTTACCCCAACCGATCGGAAATTCAGTATATACAGGCGCCATGGCTTCAAAACCGTCTAGTTTTCCAAACCAGAGTCTGGTTTTTTGGTCGTCATCAACGCGGCTTTTCCTGCGTTTCTTTTTTGGGTTAGTACGCTTAATACTACCTGCTAGAAGCTTGCCGTCAATGGCGCAAACAGTTGCTTCCCCTTCAAAAACAGAACGGCTCTCATGCTCCATTATAACCTGTTCTTCACAGATAAAGGTTTGTTCAGAAACAAAAATACCGCCAAACTGCCGCTGGGTGTCCAGCGTTTTATATACTTGATTGAAATTTTTGTTCATGGTCATATTAAGAAAAATACTTAAAGGATCAGCTCCATATTTTTCTTCTTCTGCTATGGGAATATATTCTAAATCATCCCGTAGATTTAATTCTTGGGTATGTTCAATAACTTTAAGGGATTTAGGATCAAATTTAACTTGATTTAAATAGGTTAGTTTACCGAAATTACCGATGCTCTCATAATATGTAGGGCGGTATTCCCCGCTGTCATTTTTAATGCCCCGGCTTAAAGTGTTATTGGCAGATTTACTAAACATTCTTGCAATGCCACCAACTTCATAATTGGCAGTTATTTTATATTCATCATGATTTATGGTGGTTTCACTGGTGATATTCGCTACCGTAAAACCTGCCCAGTAAGCCTTATAATTCAAAGTTGCTTTATAGGACGATGTATCTTGCGCCGACGCGTAAGATACAAAACTTAACATAAGCAATATTGTCCTATAAAATAATTTCATTGATCCTGCTTTTAATTTAATGAAGCAAGTCGCTCCAAAGCCAATTTAATTTTTTCAGCCTTAAGTTTAGCTTCTTCCATACCTTTTTTATTCTCTATTATAACATGTTCAGGGGCTTTTGCGACAAAGTTTTCATTATTCAACCTACCGGAAACTGACGCTATTTCTTTTGATAGTTTTTCTAGATTTTTACTCAGTCTTGCATTTTCAGCCTCAATATCGATCACATCCGCAAGAGGTAAGTAATATGTAGCATCACCGACAACCACAGAAATAGCGCCTTTTGGCACATCTCCGTCGTGATTTTCAACATTTTCGAGCCGTGCAAGGCGCTTCAATACGGTCATTTGTCTAGTCAGAGCTTGATTGGTTTCGTCCGAAGTACAGGAAATGAGCATGTTAATTTTTGCACCTGCTGGTACATTCATTTCTGCGCGCGCCGTTCGAATTTCTGAAATTAATTGGATAACCCACTCCATTTCACTAGAAGCAGTTTGGTCAATATTATTTTCGTTATAAATAGGCCAATCTGCCAAAATAAGGTCAGTAGAACGATTTTCAGCTAGTTTCCCCCATAATTCTTCGGTAATAAACGGCATAAACGGATGTAAAATTTTCAGAATTTGATCCATTACCCATGCAGCTGTTTTACGTGTTTCTTGCTTTGCAGCCCCATCGTCGTCAAAGAATTGCGTTTTCACAAGTTCAATATACCAATCACAAAAAGTACCCCATGTGAAATGATAAGCTGCGGCCGTTGCTTCGTTATATTTAAATGCTTCTATAGCCTTCGTTACATTTTGTGTCGCTTTTTCAGCCTCACCAATGATCCATTTGTTAACATTTAATGTCACATCAGACGGGTTAAAATCACCTTCTGTATTAAAGCATTCATTCATTTCGCAAAAACGTGCAGCATTCCATAACTTGGTGCCAAAATTTCGATAACCTTCAACACGTTTATCAGACATTTTAATGTCCCTGCCCTGCGCTTCCATCGATGCCAGGGTAAAACGTAATGCATCTGCTCCATATTTATCTGCTATCTCAAGCGGGTCAATAATATTACCCTTACTTTTTGACATCTTAGCGCCATGTTCATCACGTACAAGAGCATGAACATATACCGTTTCAAATGGTACTTCTGGAGTGTCATTTTCATCTTTCATGAAATATAAGCCATCCATCATCATCCGCGCTACCCAAAAGAAAATAATATCAAATCCTGTTACAAGGACATTTGATTTATAATAACGATCAAGTTCAGCAGTATTTTCCGGCCATCCTAATGTTGCGGTTGGCCATAAAGCAGATGAAAACCACGTATCGAGAACATCTTCATCACGCGTAATGTTTTTAACTTCACCATAATGAGAATCAGCAAGTTTTTGTGCTTCTGCTTCATTAATAGCAACAAAAACCTCACCGTCTTCGCCATACCATGCAGGAATTTGATGTCCCCACCATAATTGGCGTGATACGCACCAAGGTTCAATGTTACGCATCCACTCAAAATATGTTTTTTCCCATGTTTTAGGGACAAATTTCGTGTCCCCTTTTTCAACGGCCTCAAGTGCTGGTTTCGCAAGTGTTACTGCATCAACATACCATTGGTCTGTAAGCCATGGTTCAATCGGCACGCCAGAGCGATCACCGTACGGTACCATATGCACGGTTGGCTCTACTTTTTCAAGTAATCCCAATTCTTCCATATCCGCAACGATAAGTTTACGCGCATCAAAACGGTCCATTCCACGATATTTTTCTGGCACATTATCATTTAGGCACGCATTAGCATCAAATATATTAATATTTTCCAGGTCATGGCGCTTGCCAACCATATGGTCATCAAAATCATGGGCTGGCGTAATTTTCACAGCACCTGATCCTTTTTCCGGGTCCGCATGTTCATCGGCCACGACTATTAACTTACGACCAACCAATGGCAAGGTCAGTGTTTTACCTATCAGGTCTTTATAACGTTCATCAT
>JABIPV010000195.1 GCA_018699075.1 Kordiimonadaceae bacterium
AAACGAAGACCTGAAATATAAACTAAATCAGGAACTGCGTGAAATTATTAAACGCAATAAAATTATCGCCTTAAAAATCACTCATGATCTTCATGAAGCTGTAAATTTTTCTGATAAAATTCTCTATCTTGGCAATCAATTGAATGTTCATTTTAAAAAATCAGATTTAGGAACCTTAAACGCCCCACCAGAAGTGATTGACTATTTTCAATTAGGTCCACTGACCGAAAATAAAAGTAGCTATTATCCTATTGCTTGTTTACAGAAAGACGCTCTTGAAGTCGCGTTTACTTTTAAAATACTATCTTCGGTTAAAAGAGGGCAGGTAAATGAATATACTTTGAGCCATAAAGACCAAAGACTTAAATATTTCAGTCAAAATAAATATGTCGATGATATTACGCTCTATGCCTCAGAAAATGATAAAATCATTCTTTAAATATGGTTTCAGTTAGGCCTTTAACATCAGTTTTAAAAATAAAGAGATCACCAGAGTGAGGCTCAGCCTCAAGAGCATCTCCTGACAAGCCATCACGCGCAGTCGTCACACACAAATGATCTAGATTAGGCCCCGTAAAAGCAACGCACGTCGCTTGGCAAGCATCAAATTTAATCTTATGAAGAACATCACCTTCTGGTGAAAAACAAATTACTTCTCCTCCGTCCCAAACGGCGACCCACAGACATCCCTGTGCATCAACCGTGGCACCATCCGGATATGATCCTTCAGGAAGGGAGGCAAATACGCGGCGGTTTGTCGTTGAGCCTGTGTTGCCGTCAAAATCAAAGGCATATACTTCACGTGTTGGGCTATCGGCAAAATACATAATTTTACCGTCTGGCGACCATCCCAATCCATTAGAAATAGTGATGCCGTCAAAATGCCGCTTGATTTTTTTCCCATCTGTAGAATAAAGCGCGCTACCTTCTTTAGGTGCCGTATTTTCGTTTTCAACCATTGTACCCGTCCAAAAACGCCCGGCACGGTCCATTCGCCCATCATTCATTCGGGTGCCAGGCCATTCTTCTTCTACTTTGCCAATATCTTTACGTATTCCGCTTAAAGGTGAATAAAATGAAAAACCGCCGTTAAAACCGCAAATATATTTCCCCTTATCCGTCGTCAGACCAAAAGCACATAAGTTTTCAGGTAAATCATAATGTTCAACTATTCGGCTTTCAAAATGAAGTCGATAAAGCCTTGCTTGCTTGATATCCGTCCACAGAACATGCCCAGTGCGGTGATCCCATATAATCCCCTCACCAAGCGTATTTTGCACTGGAATGACATCAACGAGTGCAGTCTTCATGCTTACCACCACGTCCAATAGAAGGCGATTAAAATAAGCACAGTTGCTATCGTCGCCATATTAAAGCTTTTTGAAGTTGAGAAATCAATTTCCTTGATATCAACAATTTCAACATGCTCTTTCTGTTTGCTCATCAAAGAAATAACAACCGCAAGGGCCGTACAAGCAATAAAGACAATTCCCACACGGTCCATAAAGGGAAGCGCAGGCCAAATCACTTTAAAGCCCCAAGACATAATGAAAGAACCAAGCGCCGCAGCCAGCGCAGCTTTAGCCGTCGTCCGCTTCCAGAATAAACCAAGAATAAACAGCACGACAATGCCTGGCGTAAAGAAGCCTGTAAATTCTTGAATGAACTGGAAAGCCTGATCAAATTGACCCAGCAAAGGCTTAGCCGTAATCATGGCAATGATAATTGATGACAGCGCCACAATGCGGCCAATTTTTACCAGCTTCACATCATCCGTATTTGGTTTGAAATGACGGTATATATCCATAGTAAATATAGTAGAAATACTATTCATCATGGAGCCAAGAGAACTCAAAATTGCGGCGATGAGCGCTGCAAAAACCAGTCCTTTAATACCGACAGGGACCAGCTTCATCATTTCTGGATAGGCTTGATCGGGAGCCGATAAGTCAGGTGATAAAACAAACGCTGCAATGCCAGGGAGAACTACAAAAATAGGCATAACAATTTTAAGTCCCGCCGCCATAATTATACCCTTTTGTGCTTCACGGGTTGATTCCGCTGCCAAGGCCCGTTGAATAATATATTGGTTGCAACCCCAATAAGAAATATTCATGATCCACATACCACCGACTAAAACGGATATACCCGGTAAGTTCATATATTCAGGATTATCGGAGGAGAGGATCATATCAAATTTTTCAGGTGCCTTAGCCATAAGCTCGGTAAAACCTGTCCATGCCCCTGCACCGCCGCTAATTTGATCAAGAGCAAGCCATGTAACAATCATGCCCCCTAGAACCAGAAGAACCACTTGGATAATATCCGTTAGCGCCACCGCTTTCAATCCGCCGTATAAGGAATAGGCTGTTGCAAGTGCCCCTAATATAATCACGCCATATATCATATCTATGCCTGCAATTGTATTCATGGCAAGCGCACCAAGCCATAAAATTGCGGTTAAATTTACAAAAATATAAAGGCCAAGCCAGAAAACAGCCATCACCATTCGAACTGAGTGATCGTATCTTTGTTCTAAATATTGAGGCATCGTATAAATGCCTTGTTTAAGGAAGATAGGCAGGAAATATTTACCAACGATAATCAATGTGATCGCCGCCATCCATTCATAACTTGCAATGCCGAGCCCAATGACAAAACCAGAACCCGACATACCAATAATTTGTTCCGCTGAAATATTAGCGGCGATAAGAGAGGCACCAATGGCCCACCATGGTAAAGCTTTACCCGCGAGAAAATAATCCTTGGCCGTTTTTTCATGACCTTCTTTTTCGCGGCTTACCCATTGTGCTAAGCCAATAATCATCATGGAATAAATCCCAATAACGATCAAATCAATTGTTGCAAGTTGCATATTCTTCCCTCTATTATTTCAAGTCCCTTTAATGGGATTCTCTTGTTACTTCTGAACCGCTGCCCCCAACCAGAAAATCAAGGTCTGCACCGAGTTCTGCTTGTTGTACATGGTCAATATATAGCTTTGCATATCCTCGTGTATAAGGGGATACAGGCTTATTCTTTTCCCATTCTTTTCTTCTTACCGCCAGCTCATCCTCAGATACTTTAAGTTCCAATGTTCTATTTGGTCCATTAAATTCTATCATATCACCTGACTTAACCAGCGCAAGAGGCCCGCCCGCGTCTGATTCCGGTGAAACATGCAATATCACTGTACCAAATGCCGTCCCGCTCATCCGTGCGTCAGAAATTCGCACCATATCGCGCACACCTTTTTCTAATATTTTCTGAGGAAGTCCCATATTGCCAACTTCAGGCATTCCCGGATATCCCTTTGGTCCGCACCCTTTAAGAACCAAAACACTATTTTCATCCACATCTAAATCAGGATCATCAATTCGCGCTTTATAGTCTTCAATTGTTTCAAAAACCACTGCCGGTCCCGTATGGGTCAAAAGATGATCAGACGCCGCATTGGGTTTGATAATCGCCCCATTTGGGGCAAGGTTTCCATTAAGTACCCATGTTCCGGACATAGGTTTAGCTGGATCATCTATGGATTTAACCACGTCGTCATTGTAACAGGTTGCCCCTTCATAATGGGCTGACTTTGGTTCCCCTGTTACCGTAAGAAGATCAGGATGAAGATGATCTTTAATTTTATTCATCAGAGCAGGAAGGCCGCCCGCATAATGGAAATCTTCCATTAAATATTTACCCGATGGCTGAATATCAGCAAGCATGGGAACATCACGACTCCAGTTATCAAAATCCTGCAATGAGAGCTCAATACCTAGACGTCCCGCGATTGCCTGAAGGTGAATAACCGCATTAGTAGAACCGCCAATAGCCGTGTGTACCTTCACCGCATTTTCAAAATGTTCCCGGGTGAGTATCGTGGAAAGACGTCTGTCACTTTTAACCATTTCAACAATTGTTCGCCCCGTTAGGTGAGACATAGTCCCGCGCCGCGCGTCAACCCCCGGGATCGTTGCATTTAACGGCAAAGATAATCCAAGCGCTTCAACCACGCAGGCTATTGTAGATGCGGTTCCCATGGTCATGCAGGTTCCCGGGCTTCTCGACATACCCGCTTCGGCACTCATAAATTCGTCCATGGTCATACCGCCTGCTTTTACGGCATCAGCAAATTTCCATACGTCGGTACCTGAACCAATATCCGCCCCACAATGTTTACCGTTTAACATTGGACCAGAAGAAATAATTATCGTCGGCAGGTCAACACTAGCAGCACCCATCAATTGCCCGGGCGTGGTTTTATCGCAACCACCAAGTAGGACAACGCCGTCCATAGGATTGCCGCGAATGCTTTCTTCTACTTCCATCGCCAGAAGATTACGAAACAGCATTGCCGTTGGGCGCATCTGAGTTTCACCTAATGACATGGCAGGAAACTCAAGCGGCAGGCCGCCCGCTTCCCAAACACCACGTTTCACATGTTCCGCCAAATCACGAAGGTGCGAATTGCACGGTGTGAGTTCGGACCACGTATTACAAATTCCAATTACCGGACGCCCATCAAATACATCATCTGGAAAACCTTGGTTTTTCATCCAACTACGATGAATAAAACCATCTTTATCTAATTTCCCGTAACTATGCTGACTACGACGCTTTTTGGTCATTTATATTCCGCTCCGATTATTATTATGCAAAAATACTACCCTTTTTCCTTTAAATGACAATGATTATATTGTTTACTTTATTAAAAATAACCTTAGTTTTTGATTGAGAAAAATAATGCGTTTTATTTTGTCGGCAATATTCTCCCTTTATATCATAGGTGGATCACCCGTGATTGCAGAGCAAGGCGTATACACACCTTTTTCAATAGGTGCTATTGCCGATTGCCAGTTTGCCGATCAGGACTATGTTGGAAAAAGATACTATCGTCAGTCTCCAGCCAAATTAAATAAGGCCGTAATCCATCTCAATAAATTAAACTTGGATTATGTGGTTCATCTAGGTGATTTTATAGATACAGACTTTCAAAGCTTTGAAAAATTACTTCCTATTACTAACCGCTTAACACACCCGCTGTACCATGTGCTCGGAAATCACGATTTTTCTGTTGCTGATAATAAAAAGAAACAAGTCCCAGAAAAACTTAATATGCCCGCGCGGTATTATAGTTTTAAACATAAAGGTTGGCGGTTCATCATCACAGACGGCAATGATGTCAGTATGCATGGTTGGGCCAAAAATTCTAGCCAATATGCACAAGCAGTAGAGGCACATAAAAATCAATATGCGGACCGCGAAACATGGAATGGTGCATTAAGTGAGACACAAATTAAATGGATAAAAAGCGAATTGGAACAGGCAGAAGAAGCAGATGAAAAAGTTGCTTTATATAGCCACTTCCCTATTTACCCGACCAATGAACACAACCTTTGGAATGATAATGATATTTTAAAACTGGTTTCTTCATTTAATGTCGTAAAATTATGGCTCAACGGTCATAACCATGATGGCAATTACGATGAATATAAAGGCATTCATTTCCTAACTTTAAAAGGCATGGTCGATACGAAAGAAACATCATATTCAACTATTGAATTTGGGGAAAATAAAATCCTGGTGCGCGGCTTCGGCCGTCAAGAAAGCATGGTCCTTACCCTTAAATAATATATTGTTGATCCTTTTAAAATGCATTATGTCTAGTAAGAGGGAAAATTAAAGAGGGAAAATTATGCGCTATATAAATCTATTACTGACATTTCTGTTTTTGTTGACGGCAAGTGCATCGGCACAATCTGATCATGTATCCGGCGATGCCCCTCGTTGGAGCATAGAAAAGGCAAACAATTGGTACGAAAAACAACCTTGGTACACCGGATTTAACTACGCCCCAGGCTATGCCATTAATCAAATTGAAATGTGGCAAGAAGATACGTTTGACCCTGAAGCCATCGACCGCGAACTAGGCTGGGCCGAAGATATTGGCTTTACCATGGCGCGGGTATTTTTACATAATTTGCTTTGGGATCAGGATAAAGAAGGTTTTATCAAACGCATCGAAACTTTCCTTGAAATTGCCGATAAACACAATATTAAAATTATGATGATCCTGTTTGATGATGTCTGGGACCCCGCACCGCATCTTGGCAAGCAAAGATCCCCCATACCGCACACTCATAATTCTGGCTGGGTACAAGGCCCTGGCAGAGATATACTTGAAGATGTCAATCGTCATGATGAGCTTGAAGGATATGTGAGAGGTATATTTAGCCATTTTGCTAACGATGACAGAATTGCCATTTGGGATGTTTACAATGAACCTGGCAACACGAATGATAATACATATGGCCACAGAGAAGCCGCTAACAAACAATTTCATACATTACAGCTCTTAAAGAAAGTCTTTGCATGGGCCCGTTCGGAAAACCCAACTCAACCTCTCACTTTAGGAGTGTGGCGTTCACGTTTCGGTGCATGGAACGGGGAAAACCCATCTGATCCTGCAGCAGGCCTATATAATTTTATGCTGGAAAATTCTGACATCATTACGTTCCATACCTATGAAGGTCTTAAAAATGTAAAAGCTGTTGTTCGCCCGCTTCTGGACATTGGCCGCCCAATCATATGTACTGAATATATGGCGCGCCCTTATAGTACCTTCGAAGAGATTATGCCATATTTTGCTGAACATAAAATTGGCGCCCTCAATTGGGGGTTTATTGCCGGACGTAGCCAAACAAACTATCCTTGGCCATCCTGGGAAAAACACTTCAATACAGAACCAACACCTTGGTTTCACGATATCCTGCGCATGGACGGTACAGCCTATAGCGATGAAGAAGTAATATTCATTAAGAATTTAATCAAGCAGACTAAATAATGAGGAATAAACATGAAGAAACTCGGACTGATCACACTGATTACCACCCTTTCATTATCATTGGTGGCTTGTATGAGTAACGATCAAATTGAACGCATTAGTGTTAAACCATTTGGCACCCTTAATGACGGTCGGGATGTTCAGGTTTATACCTTGAGAAACAACATCGGCACCTCCATCGACATTCTAGATTTAGGCGGTATGATAATTTCCATAAATACCACTGACCGTGAGGGTAATTTCGCCGACATTACCCTTGGATTTGATAACCCTGAGCAATATTTAACCGATAGTCCTTATATGGGAGCAATTATCGGTCGTTATGGTAACCGCATTGCCAATGGAAAATTCTCTCTTGATGGTCAAGATTATACTTTGGCCATAAATAATGATGTCAACGCCCTTCACGGCGGCATAATCGGTTTTGACAAACAAATCTGGAAAGCCGTTCCTAGTTCATCTGATACCAGCTCATCCCTCAGCCTTACATTAATCAGTAAAGATGGTGATGAAGGATATCCGGGTACATTAACAACCAATGTCACCTATACTTTTGATGATGAAAATCGATTAACTCTGGATTATACAGCAACAACAGATCAAGCCACGGTACTTAATTTAACTCAGCATGCTTACTTTAATTTAAATGGTCATAATGCAGGCTCAATTCTTGATCATGAAATGATGCTTAACGCCGATCATTATACGCCCATTAATGTGGCTCTAATCCCAACAGGCGAAATCGCACCTGTTTCCGGAACACCCATGGACTTTACAAGTCCAAAAGCCATTGGCCGTGATATTGCAATGGATCACCAACAACTTGAATTTGGTCTTGGTTATGACCACAATTGGGTCTTAAACAAATCTGCTGAAGGTGAAATGACACTTGCGGCATCGGTTTATTCTGTACAAACTGGTCGGACATTAAAAGCTTATACAACAGAACCCGGTGTTCAGTTTTATACGGGTAATTTCTTAGACGGTAGTTTTACCGGTAAAGATAACACCACTTATCCACAAAGAAGTGGTTTCTGTCTTGAAACACAGCATTTCCCGGATAGCCCCAATCAACCGAACTTTCCGTCAACAATATTACGCCCCGGCGAACAATATAAAACACAAACCATTTTTGAATTTGGAATAAAATAAGTATGACAATACAAGATTATGATGACGTTTTTGCTGACGATGGCTGGCAAGATCTTCCGACATTTCCGGATTTAAAAGGGAAAACCGTTTATATAATGGGCGGAGGTTCTGGTATCGGTGCCTATTACGCGGCGGCCTTTTCACTGCAAGGGGCTAATGTAGGGTTCATTTCTTTACTCGAACAACCGGCAACAATTCTATGTAATCAAATAGAAGAGAAAACAGGATTGCGCCCGCTCAATATCGAAGGCGACATCTGCAATCTCGATGTATTAAGAAGCTCAATTGATCAGGTGAGAAATAAATTTGGACCCATTGATATCCTGATTAATAACGCGGCGCGCGATACCCGCCATGAACTTGATGATTATTCTGAGGATGACTGGGACCAATCGCTCAATACCAATCTGAGACCCCATTATTTTTCAATTCAATCTGTGGTAAAAGATATGGAAGCTCAAGGCGGGGGTAGCATTATAAATATGAGTTCCGTTTCCTATAACCTTGGACTTGCTGGGTATCCTGCATATGTGGCAGCAAAAGGCGCCATCATGGGCCTAACCAAATCCCTCGGCCGTGAACTGGGGCCAAAAAATATTCGTGTCAATGCCATTACTCCCGGCTGGGTACTTACTGAACGTCAAAATCGTCTTTGGGTATCTGAGGAAACAGTTCAAGATACACTCAGTAAGCAATCAATAAAACAGTCCTTAATTGGATGGGATATGGTTGGTACTGCGTTATTTCTTGCCTCCAAATCTTCCTCAAAGATTTGCGGTCAGGAAATTATCGTTGATGGTGGTTGGGTATAAAAATTCACGGCATTTTTGAATGACGATATTTTTCACCACGTAATATCGTCATCATATCTTTTTCCAAGCTAACCACAGGCCGCTCAACGATACGGTTCATTTCGATGCCGTTTTTATAAAAAACAATACTCGCTGTATTCTGAACCTGCATAGAAATAGCTTCACTATTATCAGACTGCTTCTTTCTATCTAATCCATACATTTTTGTTTGCTCAAGATTAATGCCTGCCTGATCAAGAATTTTATAAAAGCGTGGCACTTCTCGTTTACTATCGTGGCACCATGTGCCCATGCCTATTTTAATCTCAACACCTTTTAGTAAGTCTTGAAGTCCCTCAATTGAAGCGGCGTCTACCTGATAACCATTTTCATATTCCTCATACCACGTCGAGAATGGCGCTTGTTGCAAATCTGATTTAGAAATTTCCCCCAGTAATATTTTATCTTGCGCCATAGAGGGCAAATAACTTAAACAAAATGTGATCAACGCGAATAATATTTGCTTCATAATGTGGTACTTTCCGTTTTCAAATAATAATCAGCATCAATGCTTTTTTCTGTAACAACTTTAACATTAATTAAATCATTATCATCAAGTTTTTTTTCAACGTCCCTTTTCGAAAAACCAAGCTCCAACCAACGCTGTGAAAGCCGCATATTTAAAACATCTGCGTCTGCAACTAACATAATACTTAAATCAAAATAATTATTTAAGTCAGACCATGGCTTATCCTCCAATAATAAATAATTACCTTCGATCAATATTATCTGCGACGATTGCGAAATTATGGCCGCCCCTGCACGGGCTATTTCAATATCGCGGTCAAAAAGAGGAATAGCGATATGATCCTCTTCATTAATGGAAAGACGTTTGATAATATTGAGCAACCCTCCCACATCGAAAGTATGAGGGGCCCCTTTGCGCGCGGTCCATCCTTGTTGGTCTAAATAACCATCATCAAAATGAAAACCATCCATTGGAAGGACTGAACAAATATTATTTTTATGTTGATTTAATAATTGGCAGATGTCCTGCGAAACAGTGCTCTTTCCGACGCCGGGTGGTCCAACAATGGCGACAAGAATACGCCCTTGCGAAGATTTACTCATGAGCATCGATACGAGTTGTTGTTGATTAACAAAAGATCTTGTCATGAAACCACCATCACTCCTTTTCCAAGCTTTTCACGAAATATGGCTTCCAAAGCCTGATGCCAACTGGAACAGAAACATTCATAAAAAAAGCAGTGACCATCAGAGTATAAAAAGCGGCTTCGCTTAATATATCATTTTGCACATAAGCAATATCCATAACCACAAAAGCAAGTTCCGCACGGCCCAACATGCCAAGACCGATCATAATACTTTCTTGAAAATTAAAGCCTCCCGTGTACCGCGCGGCTAATCCGGCAGATAATATTTGCACCGTGATCAGTGTTAACGTTAGTAACGCGACATAGGGAACTACAGAAATAAGTAAGTCCATGTCAAAGATAATTTTTGCACCGAGAGCCACAAAAAATACCGGGCCAATCCAAACAAACGCCACATTATCAATTAATCGTTTAATGCTTTTAAAATCTTCAGGTGCCTCATCATCATCTTCTACGCCCGCAATCGCCGTCGGCGCTTTTTTAAAATATTCTTCCCGTAAAATAAGTCCCGCCATATAAGCACCCACAGCAGGGTGGAGACCAAGGGCATGGGAACTAATGGCCACCAGCATCACGAAAATAAGGATCACCAATGTGCGCTGTCCGCGCGTAAAAGCAAAGATATGACCGATACCAAACCGACCAAGTCCCGGGACAAAATATAAGGGTCCTTTTGATTCCGTTGGCAGTACCCATAAAGACAAAATAGCCACCACCACAAAAAAGACAATCGCCTTCCCGAGTATCAAACCAACACTCATAATGCCCACAGCCGCCTGTCCGCTGGCAATAGGAATAATTACCGCAACCAACGCAAGCGAGGCAATATCATCCAGAAGTGCAGAGGTCATAATCCCCGTCGCCGCTCTGGTTTTATTCAATCCTTCACTTTTAAGTGACATAAGGGTAAGCGATACAGCAGTAGCGGCCATAGATAGCCCAACAACAAGGGCCATATTACTATCTTCCCAGAAGTATAACGCCAGCAGATAAGCCGATAGAAAAGGCGCGACACCACCAAAAAAAGCGATCCCCCAACTTCGTTTAACGCCCGTCATAAAATTATCGGTGCTTTCTTCAAAACCCAGGGCAAACATGATAAGGATAATACCGACCTCGGCAAATACGCGGATAAATTCACCCGGTTCGGTTGGTAATAGGCCCGTATTTACATAAACGGCTCCCATAAAAAGATAAAATAATACAGGCGTGAGCCGCGTTGCCCGTGCCATGAAATGAGCTAGTAAAACTCCAATCCAAATGATGGTTAAGTTTTCTAATGTATCCATTTTATTTTAACTGCTTTAATCCAAAACCAGTGTATTTATGTGTTGCGGCAAGTAACAATGAAAACAAACTACCAGTAACACAGAAAATTGCCCACGGGGCATATTCAATTGTTGACACACCAACCGTGGTTGCCATGTACATTCCCGTAACCGTCCATGGCATTAATGGTTCTAAAAGTGTTGAACTATCTTCCATAGAACGGGAAAGGACTTCCGGGGCCATACCATTTTCTTTGTATGTGTCTTGAAATAATCCCCCAACGATTAACGCCGTCACACTGCCGTGACTGGTTAATCCAATCATCGTCGCGCTTGATACCATTGTCGCGCCGATCAAGCTAAAAGTAGATTTTACATAATTAAGCATGGTTTCAAGCAATTTAGTAAGGCCGCCCGATACGTCCATCGCCCCCGCCAATATAAAAGCAGTAATGATGATAACAATTGTGTTGGACATGGCATAAGCACCACCACGATTAAGAAGCATCTGTAACATTGCACTATGCTCTGCGATATCACCATTAATCATCGTGGTTTTAAAGCCTGTAATCGCAGATAGAAGCGCGTTATTAAGGCTAAAGTCTTGAACCAAAATACCGATGAGCATGGCGGATATAGATGAAATCACCATCGCAAACGCCGCTTCAAACCTTTTAAAAGTACTGATAATTACAATAAGTGGTGGGATAGCTAGCCACCAACTGAAATTATAAATTTGATCCAATTCAGCAAGAATAGGATTATTTGATGGGTCGGCATACGTCGTATCAATATCAATAAATGTGCCTGCAAAGAAATAAACAAATAAGGCAATTACAAAAGAAGGGACCGCCGTATAAAGCATGCTTCGGATATGATCGTAAAGATTTGCCCCCGCTGCCAGCGCGTTCACGTTGGTTGAATCAGAAAGTGGCGATAATTTATCACCAAAGAATGCCCCCGAAATTACCGCCCCTGCAGTCGCAGGAAGCGGTGCCCCAATTGCCGTTGCGACGCCCATTAATGCCACGCCAATGGTACCAACGGAAGCCCATGATGAACCGGTAAGCGACATTGCCGCGGTAACTAAAAAAGCGGTGAAAATCATATATTGCGGATTAATAACTTTGATACCGTAATATACCAACATAGGAATGGTACCACTAAACATCCAGGTACCGATCAACATACCAATTGAGAGCAAAATTATAATCGCCGGCAGTGCGCCGGATATTTTCTG
>JABIPV010000081.1 GCA_018699075.1 Kordiimonadaceae bacterium
CGTCAAACTGACGAGGCCTTGATTTGCAAACTAAGTATTTTTTCTTAATTAAATTTCGTCGATTGCTTTTTTCATTGCGTTAAGTGCGCCGTGAAGTTTGGCGTGTGTTGTACCAAGGTTCATACGCATGTACCCTGCACCAGTGCGGCCATAGTTTTCACCAGGGTTGATGTTAACGCCAGCTTTTTCAATGAAGAATTTTTTCAGCATATCACCCATACGGTCATCACCTTCTGGTCTGCCAAGTTTTGCGGCAACAGCTTTACAATCAAGCCAAGCTAGGTAAGTACCCTCATGAACACTATACTTCACGTCTTTCATGTTTTCAGCGCAGAAATTTTCAAGGAAATGTGAATTTCCGTCAATATACGCCTGCATGTCATCCATGTAAGTTGCGCCGTGCTTATAAGCTGCGTTAGAGGCAATTGTGCCCATTGTGTTAAGAAGACCACGATGATGGTTTCCAACTTCAACGATTTTAGCCATAAGCTCTTTATTATCAGTGAACATGTAACCGGTACGGTGAGCCGCAAGGTTAAATGATTTACTTGTAGATTTTGTAGTTACACTGTTCATTGCATAGGCTTCACCAAGTGATGCATATGGAATATATTTCGCGTGTTTATTTACGAAGTCACAGTGAATTTCGTCGGCAATCATTAGTGCGTTATATTGATTAGCAAGATCGCCAAGTTTACGAAGTTGATCCGCTGTCCAACAGTTACCAGTTGGGTTTTGTGGGTTGCATAAGATGATCGCTGTTGCGCCTTCTTTAAGAAGTTTTTCAGTATCGTCATAATCGAAATCATAAACACCATCTTTAAGAATAAGGTCACTTTCAGCCAGCTCACATAGCGCGCCAGGAATTACGCTAAAGAAACTTGAATAGTTTGGTGTGTGAAGAATAACTTTATCACCAGGCTTACACCATGTGCGAAGCGCACTTGATACGCCGTCAAGAACACCAATACAGTTTTGAATTGTTGAACCGTCTACGTCTTGGCCGTAACGGGTTTTATTCCAAGAAATAATATTTGCTTTATAATCAGCAGGAGCCGCTTCATAACCCCAGTTATGGTGATTAATACGTTGTTGAAGTGCTGCTGTAATATGCGGACAAGTTCTAAAATCCATGTCGGCAACGCCCATTGGAAATGGTACGTTATGTGGTTGAGCCGCTCTACGGATCGCATCCCATTTAAAGTCGCCAGAACCAATACGATTAAAGTTTTCATTTAAATCGTATGCCATTGACATGTGAGTTTGACCCATGCCTTTTGCTGCTGCTGTTGTAGCCGGAATTGAAACTGCGCCGCCCATAAGGGCCGCAGCACCCGCACCCTTCATAAAAAAGCGACGGTCTAAAGTAGTTTTGTTAGTCATTTATTATTGCTCCCGCATGTTTAATAGTTTCAGAAAAATTATTCCTGATCAAATCATACCCTCATTATTATTGTTGATTTATGAGTATTCGAGAAAGAAAGTGCAATAATATAACAATGTTGTCAACGATTACATATATAAAAAAAGCCCCACCGTTAAGATGGAGCTTTTAAATAAGTGAATTTAATAGTCTTAAATAGCGTCGACCGCTTTTTTCATAGCATTTAATGCACCGTGAAGTTTCTTATGGGTGGTTGCCAGGTTCATACGCATGAGGCCTACGGCATTCTTACCATATGATTCACCCGGATTGATATTGACACCGGCTTTTTGGATAAAGAAGTCTTGCACCAATTTGCCAACTGTTTGATCGTCTTTTGGACCACCGAGTTTTGCGGCGATCGCTGTGCAATCAATAAAGGCCAAATAAGTGCCTTCATGGACTTTATATTTAATATCAGGAATATTTTCAGCTAAGAAGTTTTCAAGGAAGTGGCAATTTCCATCAATATATGACTGCATATCATCCATATATTGAGCACCATGTAAATAAGCAGCGTTGCAGGCAATCATTCCAAGAGCATTAAGAGAACGGCGTTGATGGCCATTTTTTTGCAATGTATCAATATATTCCTGATTATCAGAGAACATATAAGCCACATGTTGCGCAGCAAGGTTAAAGGATTTACTGGTAGATTTAAGCGTATAGCTAGTCATAGCGTATTTTTCGCCAATTGTTGCGTATGGCGTGTATTTTGCGTGTTTATTGACAAAATCACAGTGGATTTCATCGGCAACAACAAGAACACCTTTTTCAAGGCAAACGTCGCCCATTTTGCGCATTTCTTCCACGGTCCAGCAATTGCCTGTCGGATTTTGAGGATTACAGAATAGCATGACTTTAACATCTTCTTCGTCAATTTGCCTTGCCATTAAGTCGAGATCCATTTCATAACGACCATCAACGATCGGCATAGGGCATTCTAGGGTTTCGAACTGCGCATTGCGGATAACGCCAAAGAAACCTGAATAACCCGGTGTAAAAATTAAAACTTTATTACCTTCAGTATTATGAGTTTTGAGAATGGCGAGAACGCCATCAAGTACGCCGTGTGCATTCAAGATGCTCCCGGGCTTGACTGTTTGATTGTAACGTTTTTTATTCCAGGCAATGATGTTTTCGTAATAATAGGGCGGGATAGGCTGGTAGCCCCAGTTTTGATGGCCCATACGCTTCATCAATGCTTCTGTGATGTGGGGAAGGGTTCTGAAGTCCATATCGGCCACACCCATTGGGAATGGAACATCAAAAGGCCGCGCACGGTTACGAATACCGTCCCATTTACTGTCGCCGGAACCGATACGGTTAAATTCTTCGTTTAAATCGTAGGACATTGACATGTTCATGCTTCCCATGCCTTTGGCCGATGCGGTCGCAGGAATGACAAGGCCGCCACCTACAGCACTTCCCAGCATGGCCGTAGCGCCAGCGCCCTTCATGAAAAAGCGACGATTTAGTTTTGATGTTTCAGTCATATTATTCTCTCCCTTTTAAATTGATGATTGATCGTGCAACATAGGAGGGGTTCTGTCAACGGGCGAGCATAAAAAAACAGGCGCCAAATATGACGCCCGTTTAAGATAAATTTATTATTGGATTAAAGCGCGTTTACGGCTTTTTCAATATTAGTCAGTGCAAGTTCAAGCATTTTACGGTTGGTGGCCATGTTCATACGCATGAAACCTTCACCGCCTTTACCGTAATTTTCACCAGGATTGATATCAATCCGTGCATTGTCCATGAACCACTCTTTCAAGTAATCACCCGTACCAAGTTTTTTAATGCTTTCAACTCCGAAGAAATCAGTTTTCATAACATTATTAGCTACATTATAAGCCGTGATTTCAATGGCTTTATTTTTGGCGTCAAGTTTTTCACTCAAGGCGCTTATATCTAACCATGCTAGGTAAGTACCGTCTTGGACATTATATTTAATAAGTGGAATACGCTCAGCACAGAACTTTTCAACATATTTTGCATTTTCAGTAAGATAAGCATTTTGCTCATCAATATATGCATCACCATGTTTTAGTGCTTCGTTCGATGCAATCATGCCCATAATGTTAAGCAGTAACCTCTGGTGGCCGAATTTAAGAAGTTTATCAATATGCGCACGGTTATGTGAAAACAAATAGCCCGTACGGTGCGATGCTAAATTAAATGATTTACTAGTTGATTTTAAGCTGATGCTGTTTTGAGCATATTCGTCACCTAAGGAAGCGTAGGGAATGTATTTTGCACCATCCAAAACAAAGTCACAGTGAATTTCATCAGCGATAACAAGGCAATTATGCTTGTTACAAATATCACCCATTCTTTTTAGTTCTTCTGCGGACCAGCAGTTACCCGTTGGGTTTTGCGGATTACATAGAATGAATTGTTTAATGCCACCGGCGATTTGCGCTTCAAAATCTTCCCAATCAATTTCATAGCGACCATTTACCAGTTTCATTTCGTTCATGGCTTCATGCATGTTTGCCTGATGAATGGTTGTAAAGAAACTTGAATATGTAGGTGTGTTTACAAGAACATGATCACCTTCTTCACCAAAAGCATTTAAAATACTGAGTACGCCATCAAGTACACCAACTGAATTCAGAATGTTACCTTTTGGCACATCTGCGCCGTAGCGGCGCTTATTCCATGAAACGATATTTGCGGGGTAATCAAGCGGCGGAAGTTCATAACCCCAGTTTTCAGTTTCTAAGCGTTTTTTAAGTGCGGCGGTTACTTGTGGTAAAGTCCGAAAATCCATATCGGCAATGCCCATACCAACGTCCAATTGCTTACCCGGATTAAACATTTTAATTAGATCAAATTTAATGCTGCCCGTATCGACACGGTCATAACCATCATCAAAATTTATGGTTGTCGACATTGATGAGCTTTGACCCATACCAGCTGCTGTTACAGGTACTGATCCAAGTGCACTTCCAAACACGGCTGTAGCGCCGACGCCTTTCATAAAGTAACGACGGTTTAATTTAGTTTCATTCGTCATAAAATATTCTTTCCGCATATATAGTGTAATTATAAAGTTAGTTTCTTGTTTTTGTCGTTTTAACCCGACTTTTTAACTCGACTTTTTTATTTTTATGCCTGAGTTATGATAATGAACTAACACTTATATGTTGCCACTGTCAATTTGTGCCCTAAAAATTAATTTTAGAGAATTAGAAGTTTTCGCTAGGAAGCATCGCTCGTCAGTATTATATATTTAAGTTAGGTATAATTTAATTGAACATCAGGCTCCAACCAGTATGAATAATGATAATCAAGACAAAAGCACGCCTGATACAAGATCAGAAAAAAAGAGGCCTGATCGGCGGCCGCGTAAACGACACCCTCAAAAAGATAAAAATAAAAATGGTCATGTTTATGGTGTGATTGACCTTGGGACCAATAATTGTCGGCTGTTAGTTGCGGTTCAAAATAGTCAGGGTTTTAAGGTAATTGATAGCTTCTCACGAATCGTTCGCCTGGGTGAAGGGTTTAGTGAAGGTAAGAAAATCACAGAATCTGCTACAGAGAGAACCATTTCGGCTTTAAAGGTTTGTGTTGATAAAATGAACCGTCGTGGAGTGACACATATGTGGAATGTCGCGACACAAGCCTGCCGTGAGGCCGAGAATGGTGTGGACTTTGTCAAGGCCGTTGAAGAAAATGTCAATATTAAGCTCAATATCATTGACCCTAAGGAAGAGGCGAGGCTCGCCGTTATGGGTTGTAAGGCACTGCTTGACACAAAGTATAACCGTGGTGTTGTTTTTGATATCGGCGGTGGCAGTACAGAAGTCATCTGGGTTGAGTATAATCATAAGCGTCGCCCTGAAATTATTGATTGGATTTCAATTCCCTTAGGCGTTGTCAATTTATCAGAAGAGTATGGTACTAAAGACGCATTGTCCGACGCCCATTACATCGAAATGAAAGACCGGATCAAAGAACATATTGTTCCCTTTGAAGAAACGCATAATATTAGTGACCACATAACCGAAAATAACGTACAATTGATGGGCACATCTGGAACTGTGACGACCTTAACAAGTATGCATCTAAATCAGACATATTATGATCGGTCAGCGGTTGACGGTGCATGGATGAAATCCAGCGATTTAATTGATATATGTACGGATCTTGCAAAGATGGACTTTAAGCAAAGATTAGCGCTTAATAATATTGGCAACGATCGGGCCGAACTTGTTGTTGCCGGATGTGCTATATTTGATGCTATCGTTGACGTATGGCCCATTGATGATGTGCGGGTCGCGGACCGTGGTATTCGTGAAGGTATGTTGCATGACCTTATGGATCAACAACGCAGAGAAAATAATAAAAAACGACGTAAAAGAAACCGGAAACGCTATTATTTGAACCGTAAAAAGAAAAAAGCAGAAGCGCAAAATAAAGAAGAAGCTTCAGAATGAAAAAGTATAAGTAATGAAAAAACCTAAACTAAGTAAAACTGGTAAAGAACGACGGCTCGATCCGCGTGGTATTGTTCGCGGTGAAAAAACACGCGTACACACGGCGCGTCGCCGTAAAAGCTCTTCGACCCGTTGGTTGCAACGTCAATTAAATGATCCTTACGTTGCGGCATCAAAACGCGACGGATTTCGCAGTCGTGCGGCTTATAAGATTATAGAACTGGACGAACGATTTAGCTTCTTACACGGGGTTAAAACCGTTGTTGATTTGGGTGCTGCTCCCGGTGGCTGGACACAGGTTGCTGCTAAAAAATGCTCAGGTAATGTAAGAATTATCGGTATTGATCTTTTGGAAATAGCCCCGATTGCGGACGCAGAATTCGTGCAAATGGATTTTACAGAAAATGAAGCCGAGCAAAAATTGCTTGATATGTTAGACGGTGAAAAAATAGATCTGGTAATGAGCGATTTGGCCGCTGCGACAACCGGCCACCAAAACACAGATTATATTCGAACAATTGGCCTTGTTGAGCTGGGTTTTGACTTTGCCAAAAAAGTGCTGGCCGAAAACGGCACTTATGTAGCAAAAGTTTTCCGCGGTGGCACAGATACAGACCTTCTAATTGATTTAAAAAAGCACTTTAACAAAGTCCGCCATTTCAAACCGCCCGCCAGTAGGTCATCATCCAAAGAAACCTACATGATCGCGCAAGGATTTAAGGGAAAATCCTAAATATGTGAATAAATTCACTTTTTCACACTATATATTGTCTTTATCTTTGACCTTTGGTGCGAATCTTGTTATTTCAATTTTCTTTGTAGGATAGAAAATATTATGAATATTCGCGAAGCGCTCACATTTGATGATGTATTGCTTGTTCCCCAAGCTTCAGAAATTGTCCCCCGCCAAGTACAGTCTAGCTCAGCACTTACTAAAACCATTACCTTGAATATTCCGCTTATCTCAGCGGCGATGGACACGGTTACGGAATCGAACATGGCCATTGCTATGGCGCAGGCAGGTGGCCTTGGTATTATTCATAAGAATTTATCAATTGCTGAACAAGCGACAGAAGTGCAACGGGTTAAGAAATTTGAAAGTGGCATGGTGGTTGATCCTTTAACCATTCATCCTGATCAAACCTTAAACGAAGCTTTCGAAATTATGAGTAGTGCCAAAATTTCAGGTATTCCAGTGGTGGAACGTGGTTCAGGAAAACTGGTTGGTATCCTCACTAACCGTGATGTACGCTTTGCCACTAATATGCAGCAACCAGTTAGTGAGCTGATGACAAGTGATAACTTGATCACGGCAAAATCGAACGTAAGCACACAAGAAGCCAAGCAATTGCTTCATCAACACCGGATTGAAAAGATACTTATCGTTGATGATGCCTATAAATGTGTTGGACTTGTTACTGTTAAGGATATCGAAAAAGCGAAATTAAATCCAAACGCCTGTAAAGATAGTGATGGCCGCCTTCGTGCAGGCGCTGCAACATCTGTTGGTGATGATGGATATGAGCGGGCGGAAGCACTGATCGACGCAGGTGTTGATTTCTTGGTAGTCGATACGGCCCATGGTCATTCACGCGGCGTGCTTGATACGATTACACGCATTAAGAAAGCCTATCCAAATATTCAACTTGCCGGTGGCAATGTTGCGACAGGATCTGGGACACGTGCGCTCGTTGATGCGGGTGCAGATGTTGTGAAAGTGGGGATTGGCCCCGGATCAATTTGTACCACACGTATTGTCGCAGGTGTTGGTGTTCCTCAATTAACGGCGATTATGGATGCGGTAAAAGTCGCTGATGAAGCAGGTATAACAATTATCGGTGACGGCGGCCTTAAAACGTCAGGTGATATTGCCAAGGCGATGGCCGCAGGTGCTTCTGCGGTTATGGTCGGATCACTTCTTGCGGGTACCGAAGACGCGCCGGGTGAAGTGTTTCTTCATCATGGCCGGAGTTATAAATCATATCGCGGCATGGGATCACTGGGTGCCATGAGCCGTGGTTCTGCCGATCGTTACTTCCAAGAAGATGTGACCGATAATTTGAAATTGGTTCCTGAAGGGATCGAAGGCCAAGTGCCTTATAAAGGCCCAACGAGTAATATGATCCATCAATTGGTGGGTGGCTTAAAAGCGGCTATGGGTTATACGGGTAGTCCGACAATAAAAGATTTCCATGCCAATGCAGAATTTGTAAAGATTTCAGGTGCAGGGCTTCGTGAAAGTCATGTTCATGATGTGACGATTACTAGAGAATCTCCTAATTATCCTTCTAATTAAATTAAGGGCTACTGATGCTACCCTGTTCAAGAATTGATGCTGTAGTTGAACTTACAGAAAAAATCGCTATTAGCCTAAAAGATAACGGGCCGGCAGCAGATGTGATTATTCGCACGTTTTTTAATGCACGTCGTTACGCGGGATCAAAAGACCGCCGTACCATAACCAATAAAGTATATGATATTGTCCGTCGTTGGGGTTTTCTTGCTGATATTTCAGATAATAACCCAAGACGAATGGTCATGGCCGAGCTTATTTTATCAGATGATGATCCAAAACGTTATTTTACCGGTGAGCAATATGCACCAAGCGTTATGACAGAAGATGAAATTGAATTTCTTGAAACTGTCAAGCCTGAGGAAGAAGAACATCATCGCTTAAATTATCCGTTGTGGCTCGAAGCAGATTTAAAAGACCGCTTTGGTGATAAGTTTGTTCAGGAACTTACGGCACTTAATGGCCGTGCTCCGCTTACTCTGCGTATTGCTAGAAATTCAGAAAAAATCATTGCATATTTGGTGGAAAAAGAAATAGCTTATGAGCGCGGTATCCATGCCAATAGTGCGATCATTTTAGAAGAACAAGTTCAAATTCGCGATTGGCCTATTTACCGCGAAGGTCTAGTGGAAATTCAGGATGAAGCGGCACAACTTGCTGTTAAATTCGTTGAATTAAAACCAGGCCAACAAGTAATGGATTTATGTGCCGGAGCAGGGGGAAAGACCTTGGCTGCAGCAGGTTACATGAAGAACAAAGGTCAAATTTATGCCTTTGATATTGTTGAAAATCGCCTAAAAGAGTTAAAAACCCGTGGTAAACGTGCCAAATGCCATATCCTTCAACCGCGTGTATTAACCCACAAAAACCGCAAGAGTACTTTGGCGGAATTTGAGGGTAACATGGACCGGGTCATGCTGGATGTTCCGTGTAGCGGAACAGGAACATGGCGCCGTAATCCTGAAGCACGCTGGCGTATTACACCAGACAGTATAAAAGAATATACCAAAACCCAAAGTGACCTTTTAATCGAAGCATGGGCAATGGTGAAGCCTGGTGGACGGGTCGTTTATATGACCTGCTCTATATTAAAAGCTGAAAACGAAAACCAAGTGGAACACTTTTTAAGCGCTCACGAAGATGCAAAGCTTATCCCTATCCGTAAGCAGGGAATTGAAGCCATGGAAGGTACTTTACAAGTTAGCCCTTTTAGTCGTCAAATGGATGGCTTTTTTGTCGCCGTTTTAGAAAAACAGAAATTGTAGAATTGAATTAAAACCATGACTGACCGTATTTTAATCATTGATTTTGGATCTCAAGTTACTCAACTTATTGCTCGTCGTGTTCGTGAATGCGGTGTTTATTCAGAAATTATCCCCTTTAATAAAGCGGAAGAAGTCCTTGAAGGCTTTGATCCAAAAGGTATTATTCTTTCTGGCGGCCCAAATTCTGTATATGACATTGATACACCGCGCGCACCAGAAGCGGTGTTTAAGATGGGTGTTCCGGTGCTGGGTATTTGTTACGGTGAACAGACAATGTGCGAACAAATGGGTGGACGTGTGGAAACATCTGATGAGCGTGAATTCGGACGCGCGTTCATTGATATTGAACAAGATAGTCCATTATTTGAAGGTTTTTGGAATAAAGGCACAAAGCACCAAGTTTGGATGAGCCACGGTGATAAAATCGATGCAATCCCCGAAGGTTTTGAAGTGATTGCGACGAGCGGTAATGCCCCCTATGCGGCCATCGCCAATGAAGAAAAGAAATTTTACGGCGTACAGTTCCATCCAGAAGTGGTCCACACAACGGATGGTGCCAAGTTGCTTTCTAACTTTGTCAAAAACATTGTTGGTTGTTCTGGTGATTGGACCATGGCGTCTTTTAAAGAAACAGCCATTGAAGCGATCCGCAATCAAGTAGGCGACGGAAAGGTAATCTGCGGTTTATCTGGTGGTGTGGATAGTTCTGTTGTTGCTGTACTTTTACATGAAGCAATTGGCGATCAACTTACATGCGTGTTTGTCGATCACGGTCTAATGCGCGCTAACGAAGCAGATGAAGTGGTGACGTTGTTCCGTGAACATTATCATATCAATTTAATCCATAAGGACGTGGCTGATTTATTCCTTGGTGAGCTAGCCGGTGTTGATGATCCGGAAAAGAAACGTAAAATCATCGGCGGCCTATTCATTGATGTGTTTGACGGTGAAGCTAAGAAACTTGGTGGCGCAGATTTCCTCGCCCAAGGTACACTTTATCCTGATGTTATCGAAAGTGTTTCATTCACAGGCGGTCCAAGCGTCACTATAAAATCGCATCATAATGTAGGTGGATTACCGGAACGTATGAATATGGATCTTGTTGAACCGCTTCGTGAACTATTCAAAGATGAAGTTCGCGTACTTGGCCTTGAGCTTGGTCTACCTGCACCGTTCATTGAACGTCATCCTTTCCCCGGACCTGGACTTGCAATCCGTATTCCGGGCGCTGTAACTAAGGAAAAATGTGATATCCTTCGTAAAGCAGATGTTATTTATTTGGATGAAATTAAAAAAGCCGGACTTTATAATGAAATTTGGCAGGCCTTTACAGTGCTGCTTCCCGTTAAAACGGTTGGCGTTATGGGTGATGCAAGGACCTATGAATATGTGTGTGCACTTCGTGCTGTAACCTCTACCGACGGCATGACCGCTGATTATTATCCATATGAACACGACTTTTTGGGGCGTGTTTCTACACGGATCATTAATGAAGTAAGGGGCATAAATAGGGTGGTATATGACATTACATCGAAGCCACCAGGAACCATTGAGTGGGAATAAGCCCTAAAAAGGCCATTTTAATTACATATTGAGACAATGGTTGATTGCCTTATGGCATAAGGTCGGCTATTTTGGCTCAAATATTGAACGTAAACATTATTGAAAGAATAGGAGACCTTGGTGTCAGATGCGTTTATTCGCGAAGTAGATGAAGACCTTCGCCAGAA
>JABIPV010000272.1 GCA_018699075.1 Kordiimonadaceae bacterium
TAAAGAAACCATTGATGCCGCGTTTAAAAAAGAACTAATGGATCTTGGCTTTAAAGATGGCAAGTATTTGGACCTTAAATATAACTCCGCAACTCACCACCCTTATGTAGTTTTCAATAACGTCATCCATACGGCGGAAGTTCCGGCCCTGCGCCCTGACGGGACAGCATTACAAGGTAGAGTTCCCTCGCAGGTCAGCCAGGAACAATTACTTGTCGCGTCAAGATTAAGCTGCGTCGGGGCAATAAATGTGATTAAAAATGCTGTCGGCGGTGACCTTAGTAAAGTGAGGAAAATAGCAAACATCAGGTATTTAACACTCAGCGATCCTGAATATATTGATTATGCGCTGGTATCAAATGAATGTTCAACATTAATGGTACGGGTATTTGGTCAAACGGTCGGGAGCCATACCAGATTTGCCATCGGGCTTACATCTTCACAAGATGATGTGTCCTTTAAACTTAATCTTATTGCGTATCTAAAATAAGGGACTGATGATGAAAAAAATATTTTCAATATTGCTAATCACACTACTCGCGTCCTTTAACGGCATCTCAACTGTACAAGCTGCGGATACCTTAGAAGACAGACTTGCAAAAGAACTCGTAAGGCTTGGTTTTGAAGACGGTAAAATGCCGCCCTTATCAAAAGTTTTTGGCCCCTACCAACCTTTTGTAGTGGTTGATAAAGATATTTATCTAACGTCCACCGCCGCTCAAAGACCTGACGGCACCTGGATGACAGGGCTGGTTACTGCTGAAACAGATTTGGATCAACTGATTTATGCCACTGAGCTTTCGGTAATTTCAGCATTAAACCGCCTAAAATTCGCCGCAGATGGCGATTTAAACAGAATAGGCAAGATCATACATGTGAATACATTATCACCTGCCCCCCACGATTATCCACACCTGGAACTCCTTGCAGATACGTCGTCTGATATGCTGGTACGGGTTTTTGGTCCTGAAATTGGAAGTCATGCACGAACGATTTTATCCGTTACATCACTTCCAATAAATATGCATCATGAAATAGAAGTCAGAGCGCGAATGAAATAGTTTCTTAAATTCGGCGTTCTGACATTTCTATAAGCTTTGAGTACTAGTCGGATTTCTTTCGCATACTGCCTATGCTCCATATCCCATCACCACGTGTTGAGATGTAAAGTAAAGCAAAACAAAACATAACCGCCAGCTCGCCTTTGTTAATATATGGCAACATATCACGGGGAGCGTAGACCATCCAGTATGCCCATGCCATCATTCCAGAGCCAAGAAATGCACCATAACGGCTATATAGACCAATAAAGACCATAATTCCGCCAATTAGTAAAATAGGCGCACCAATATACATCATGTACCATGCACCACCGCCTTCAGCAACTTCACCCGGCCATCCAAGTAACCACCTAGATCCATGAAAAAGAAAAAGAAAGCCTGTAACCATGCGAAGTAAAGCATAGGCATGCTCTTCATAACGTTTTAAAAAATTATCCATCTTTTTGTCCCCTTTAATTGACAAGTTATTAATTATTGCGCCACCTGGCAGCGCTTTATGGATATGTCTAAGAAATATCCCTCACCCTAACTTTAGATCTTTTTTTATATACCTAGCTTCGTTCATTGAGCAGATACAAACTAAATAAGGTCAAATAGTTATTATATAACGTAATACAATTCACAACATCAAATCAACTACTAATTTTCGGCACGAGTTAGAAACCGCTCCCCTCTGTGCTTAAGTAATTTCTTACAGAGTCCCCTTGAGATTACCATCCAAAGCAGACATTCAAGTAACTCAAATTTCACAATCACATGTTTTTTTGCTATTATGATAATTCCACTTTAATAAAAATGGGAGCTAATCATGAATGCTGAACAAGGCATTAAAAAATCCAATGTTATAATTTGCAAGGCATTTGCAGCACAAGATGTAGAAAAGGCCGTCACGGTATTCACCGATGATCCGTGGTTTTTAGCACCACATACGGAAACCTTGAAAGGGAAAGACGCCATTAAGGCAGCTTATACGGAGATGTTTGAAAGTGGTATCAATGGCCTTACATTATCAAGTACCGATCTTGAACAAATTGGTGACACTGCTTTTGAAGCTGGCGAATACACATTATTAGTGGGCGATACAATCACCGACCGAGGAAAGTATTTGGTGGTTTGGAAACATGTTGGCGATAATTGGCTCGCTCACCGCGATATGATAAATACCAGTCTTCCTGCCCCTGCATAACAGGAATTCGAACGATTACTTTTTGCGGTGGTCTCAAGTGGTCAACGATTTTGGACAATTCTGTATGTAAAATGTTAGTAACAAAAACTAACATTGGTAATTTATCATGTGAAGTGATTATTATAAGGGCATAGAAAAGGATAATAATAATGATTTTAGTTGGAATGTTAGATTCCCCATATGTGCGTCGCGTTGCAATTTCTGCCCAATTTCTTGGAATTAAATATACGGTTAAACCGCTTTCTGTTTTTGATAATTACAAAGAACTAAAAAAAATCAATCCTTTGGCAAAAGCACCCTCAGTCATCCTTGATGATGGATCTTTGTTAATTGATTCCTCACTGATCATTGATTATATGATGCGCATATCGACTAACAAATATTTGCTGATGCCAAAAGATGACAGTCAATATCGTAACGCACTTTACCTTACGGGAGTAGCGCTGGTTGCTACCGAAAAACTTGTGCAGGTTACCTATGAAACCATGCGACGCCCGAAAGATAAAATATATCAGCAATGGTTGGATAGAGTTCTCGAGCAGATGTTAACAGCCTTTGATCAATTAGAAATAGCCATCAGAAATGATGTAAAATGGTTTTATAATCAACGCCCTACGCAAGCTGACATTACAGTCGCTGTGGCTTGGAGGATTGCCTATGAAATGTTAAAAGAGCACATACCTATTGAGCGGTATCCAAAATTAATTCAATTTTCGCAGCATGCCGAAAACTTACCAGAATTTTCAGCCTGTCCCATTGAACCACAATAACACCCTATAAAGGACAATATTAGAAACTAATTATTTGTCTGTTTTGAATAATTCATTATATATAAATGAACCCAGCTCTGCCCACTGTCATTTGATTGATAAACGTGTTTTACGAAACTATTGTCACTTATTTCCAGGTCGAGGACTTTTATATCAAAATCTTCTTTCCCGCTGTAACCGCCAGGAATGATCGTCGTCATAGTACCTTCTTCAACGCTAGCTGAAAATTTGTGCCATCGCTGTGCTTTGGCGTTTAAAAACATTATCTGCCACTCATTCTCAACCACGTTATAAGTTCTAAGATCAGTAGAATAAAATCCGTTTTCCATTGTGAAAATAGATTGAAAAGTACGACCATCATGATGATAAAAAGCTTTCACTTTTGCCGTATCTTCAATTGCTTTAAAAGTGCCGTCATCTTGGCGAATGTTCATATTAACTTGCCAGTTACCGACCATATATTCAAATTGAGCCAGCTGATCTATGCTAGAATCCGGTACATTCCGATTTTGCCCGAAAGAAGCTAACGGCATAATGAAAAATATCATACTTATTTTAATAATTAGAAGACGCATCAAAATACCCCTCATTAGAATTTATTGAATTTTCATATAATTATCGATAGCACCATCATCAGTTCCCGTCAATTCTCCCAAGTTTTCGACCCAAAGCAGACATTCACGGACGTATGTTGGGCAGCAGGTAGGCATGTTAAAAACTAGGAAAATTAGATTTATTTTAACCTTAATTGTTTATTTATTAAATATCAGTATTTTTAATTATAAAATATCTTGTTCAACGGCTAATTTGCTTGAGAAAAAAAACATGAAAATTCAACTGTTACAAATACCGTTTTATATAATATCGATTATTTTGATATTTATTTTTGGTATTAGTTTGTCAATGGCACAGCAGATTGAACTGACAAAAGAAGAACAGCAATGGATTGATGAACACCCAACCATTCGAGCAGCAGGTGGAACTGATTATGTTCCAATTCAATTTATGCGCAATGGCAAAGCAAATGGCCTTTCGATTGATTATATAAACCTTATTGCTGGCAAAGTCGGACTAAAAGTAGAATATGTTAATGGGTTCACCTGGGAACAACACATTGAAAAAATTTACAACAAAGAACTAGATATTATTTCTTCTATAAGCAGCACGCTCGGACGTGATGAATTTTTATATTTTTCAGATCCTTATATTCATCTTCCTTATGTATATTACGGCCGTGTCGGATCAGATCCAATAAATGATATTGAAGACCTTGAAGGAAAACGCATTGGTGCAATTGATGGGTGGAATACAACAGAAACTTACAAAAAAGATTATAAGCACTTAATTCTTGTTGAGCAAAGTTCTTCGGAAGAAGCACTGCAATCTCTTTCTGATGGATCAATTGATGTTTTTATCGTTCCTGAAGTAATTGGCAATTATATCATCAGGCAAAATTTTATTACGGGTCTAGAAATCATAGGCGAAAGATTTATCCCTGAAATTAAAGAAGGAGACTATCTTCAAATAGGAGCGCGTAAAGATTGGCCAATTCTGAATGATATTATAAAAAAGGGTATGGCCGCAGTAACAACTGAAGATTATATGGCAATATTAGAGAAATGGATACCTAACTCGTCTGTCATTAATAACATTGGCCTTACGACAGAAGAAATCAACTGGTTATCGTCAAATAAAACCATTCGTATAGTTGCCGACCCAACATCCTCACCAATTGAATTTATTGATCTAAACGGTCAAATTAGTGGATATGCAGGCGATTACTTAGCTCTAATTTCCAGAATCCTCAATGTAAATTTTGAGTGGATTGGAAACCGAACACTAACTGAAGGAATTTCTATCATAAAAGAGGGCGGCGCCGATTTAATGGCAGCCGTCACAGAGAGCCCAGAACGCATTGATTATTTGAATTTCTCAGATAGTTATTTAGCAACCTCTTCGGTGATATTTGCCAATAAAGAAAATACCAGCTTTATAAATTTGCAATCGCTTTCTGGTCACACTCTTGCCCAAGTTGAAGGTTTTAGTGTTACCGAACATTTAAGAAGTGATTATCCAGAATTAAACATTGTTACTGTCGACAGTATGATGAAAGCACTTCAAATGGTAAATGATGGAGAAGTAGATGCATATGTTGGTACAATATTATCATCATCAGCAATTATTTCATCAAACGGAATGTTGCAAATTGGTGTGGTAGGCGATACCCCTTACCAGGCGTTAATCAGGATAGCGACCAGAAAAGAATTGCCTTTATTATCAAGTGCAATTGATAAAGCATTGAACTCGATTACTGAGTTAGAAAGAACAGAAATTTCCAATAAATGGGCAGCAATACAGGTTGAAGAAATTCAAAATTATGATTTGCTTTGGAAATTTGGTGGTTCCGCATCAATAATTGTACTTATAATATTCTTCTGGATTACCAAATTAAGGAACGAAATATTATTGCGGAAAAATGCTGAAGGCAAAGTGGAAAGTGCTTTGGTCGAAGCGGAAGAAGCTAATGCTGCCAAATCAATATTTTTGGCAAATATGAGCCATGAACTTCGTACACCGCTTAATGCGATTATAGGTTTTTCTGAAGCTATGATGATGGGAGTTGGCGGTAAAATTGCTACTCCAAAACATACAGAATATATAAAATATATTAAGAAAAGCGGGGATCATTTAATTGAGCTGATAAATGATGTTCTGGATCTTTCCAAAATTGAAGCTGAAAAATGGGATCTATCTGAAAAAGAGTTTTTGCTTGTTGATACGATCAAGGGCGTCATTAACATGCTAGCGCCGCAAGCAGCCTATAATAAAATAGAACTAGTCTTGGAAGGGGAAAAGACGGTTACTTTATTTGGCGACGAACATGCTTTCAAACGTATTATTATTAATTTACTTTCAAACTCACTGAAGTTTACCCCCGAAAATGGGAAGGTGCGGTGTGTTATTACTGAGTTGAAAAATGGATGTATCAAAGTTGAAATTATTGATAATGGCTGTGGTATAGCCAAAGACAATCTCGAACAGGTTCTTAATCCATTTGAACAAGTTCAAGAAAAATATGTGAGTAACAGTGAAGGCACGGGATTAGGTCTCCCAATCGTTAAAAAATTGATTGAAATGCACGGTGGTGAATTCATTCTTAAAAGTGATGCTGGTGTAGGCACCTGTGCCACATTTATAATACCAGCCGATCGTGCTAAATTTAAGCGATAATTGAATGTCCGTTTTGGGACGGAAGCGTCATTCAACTTAATCATTACTTTCGACAATTGTAGCCCCCTCTGAGTGTCTGCTTTTGGCCGAAAGACGACACGTAGAGCACGGCTTATAACCCTACTATTTCATTTAAAGTATTAAGCTTAGATAGCAATAAGCGCCGCTGTAACCATGCGGCCTTCTTGAAGCAGTACGTTATAGGTACGTGCAGCGGCGCCAGTGTCCATTACTTCTACGGCGATATTCACTTTACCGAGAGCTTGTTTTACGTCTTTAGGCGCGAAGGCCATGCCCTGCCCCATGCCGATAATCAATAATTCGATATCAGCTTGATTTTCAAAAACTGGTTTAAGACTATCAATGGTTATGTCCGCAACATCAACCACATCCCAAGGATAAAAACCAGATGGTGTGATTAACATAGAACCTTTAAAACGTTGTTCGCCCATGCGAAAGCCCCCGTCGCCATATCCGGCGATGAAGGCTTCTTCACTTGATTTGATTTCTGTAAATTCCATTTAGTTTAACGGAATTGCTCAGGAACAGTATGACCGTCTGCATCCGCTTCATCATCTTCGCGGCGAAGTTCAAACCACATAAGAACCGGTGAAGCAATAAATACAGATGAATAAGTACCAACAAAAATTCCCCAAATCATCGCCGCCGTAAATCCATGAATACTTTCACCACCAAAGAAAAACAATGCCCCAAGCGCAAGCAGTGTCGTCAGTGACGTCATCACCGTACGCGCCAGTGTTTCATTAAGGCTTAAATTTATTAGGTCCGACAGTTCTTTTTTACGGTATTTACGTAGGTTTTCACGAATACGGTCATAAACCACAACCGTATCATTAAGTGAATAACCGACAATGGTAAGGATTGCGGCAATAATACTTAAATTAAATTCTAGCTGAGTAAGTGAGAACATACCAATGGTTAAAATCACATCATGAACAAGCGCTATCACTGCACCCAATCCAAATTGCCACTCAAAGCGTATCCAAATATAAAAAAGAACGGCACCAACGGCGAGCACAACAGACATGATCCCTGTTTGTATGAGTTCACCTGACACCACTGACCCAACGGCTTCGGTACGTTCAAAACTAATGGGATCAATGATCCCTCTCTCAAGTTCAGTTTGTACAAGAAAAACCACTTCCTCAAGTGTTTTATCTTCTTGAGTTTCTAATCGAATTAAAACTTGATCCACTTCGCCAAATTCTTGAACGGAAACATCACCAAGATCAAGGCCACCAGTAAGACTTCGGATTTGTCCAATATCAGCTGGTCCCGTTGTATGAACCTCCATCAGGTAACCGCCTTTAAAATCGATACCAAAATTTAGACCTTTGGTAAAATAAAGAGCAAATGATGCAATAATCATGAGAACAGAAAAAACATAAGCTATTTTGCGCGCATTAACGAAGGGGATTTTTGTACCTTCTGGAACCAGTTTAAGTAACATTTCTCTAGGTTTCCTTTTAAAGCTTTAACGCGGCAGGGCGTTTTTTACGCACCCACGTTACAATGATAAGTCGTGATAAACTAACGGCCGTAAATACTGACGTTAAAATACCCGCAGCAAGTGTCACCGCAAATCCTTTGATCGGACCTGACCCGAACTGGAACAATATAAGTGCCGCAATAAGCGTTGTTACGTTGGCATCAATAATTGTACTAAGCGCGCGGGAATACCCGACATCAATAGCAGAAATGACCTTCTTGCCTGCACTTAATTCTTCACGAATACGCTCAAAAATAAGCACATTGGCATCTACGGCCATACCAACCGTCAATACAATTCCCGCAATACCAGGAAGCGTTAATGTCGCGCCAAACATGGAAAGAACACCAAAGATCAATAAGATGTTTATAGAGAGTGAAAAATTGGCAATGATACCAAAAAAGCCATAACTAAGTGCGATGTAAACCATCACCGCGGCAAGACCAATCAAAGAAGCCACTTTACCAGCGGCAACAGAATCCGCCCCTAAATTTGGCCCAACAGTTCTTTCTTCAAGAACCTCTAGCGGTGCAGGCAATGCACCCGCACGAAGAAGGAGCGCAAGGTCAGAAGCTTCTTGGGTGCTAAACCCGCCTGTAATTATCGCTGATCCGCCAAGGATCGCTGAATTAATTCGTGGAGCACTTATCACTTCGCCGTCAAGAACAATGGCAAAAGGATTACCCACATTGGCCCTTGTTGCATCGGCAAACTGCTTGCCGCCTTTGGTATTAAAGGTAATTGATACCGCGATTTGATTATCCTGGTCCATGGTTTGTGAAGCTTGCACCAAATCTTCGCCAGACACTATTCTACGTGTTTTAATGGCATAATACTCAAGTGGATTGCCATCAAGATCTTTTTCATAAGACGGAAGACGCATGGTACCTGTCGGTGGTCGTTTACCACTATTTATGTCGCTAAAGGTTTGTGTCGTATCGGTTAAATGAAAGTTCATTTGCGCGGTTTGACCCAATATATCCTTTAAGCGCTTAGGATCATCAATTCCCGGGACTTGAATAAGAATTCGGTCTGCGCCATTTTGCTGAATGGTTGGCTCTTTTGTGCCCATTTCATCAATACGGCGGCGAACGATTTCAATTGATTGTTCAACGGACTGTGTTTTCTTTTCAATGACCGCTGCTTCGGAAAGGGTAATATTGATAACCACACCTTCACCACTTTCAATGATAATATCATCGGAACCAACATTTGTTATGCTGGCCCCTGCCTTGATAATCGTACCACCAATAATACTGAGGGCGTTTTCTCTGTCCGCTTCATCAACAAGTGTAATCGTCAGTGATTCTGATGAGGCGCGTATACGGTGACGAATGTTTTCATCACGTAATTCATCACGAATATTTTCCGCTTTATCATCAATAAGCGTTTTCATTATCCCTGTCGTGTCAACGCCCATAAGAAGATGGGCGCCACCCTGAAGATCAAGTCCAAGTGTGATTTGACTGGTCGGGAGAAACGCCGGCATATTTTCAAGTTGTTCATCAGAAAGGAAATTCGGCATCGCCAAAGTAATACCAAGTAAGGTAAAGAAGGCAATTACTGTAATTTTCCAACGCGGGAAATCGAGCATAAACTTTAGTCCGTTTTAAATCAGTTTATTTCTTGTCATCATTAGCAGGTGCGGGCTTACCCTGTACTTGCGTAATTGTTGATCTGATGACGCGTACCTTAACTTCTTTGGCAATTTCAAGTTCAACTTCGTTATCATCAATAACTTTACTTACTTTTGCGACAATCCCACCTGATGTAACCACTTTGTCACCACGTTTCAAGGCTTCAACCATTGATTTGTGCTCTTTGGCACGTTTTTGCTGAGGTCTGATCAGTAAAAAGTAAAAAACCACAAAGATTAGTACGAAAGGCAGTAAGCCCATTAAACCACCATCACCACCGCCGGCAGTTTGTGCATATGCTTCAGAAATGAACATTTATATTTCCCTTTATTTATTTTATTAAATTTACCTATTGGATATAAGCAAAGGACAGCGTAAAAACAAGGATAAATACAGATTCAATTGCTCTGAAATGCGATAATTTTAAGTAAATGAGAAAAACATGCCAAATATCGATGATAAAACCTTAAACAGAATAGCCGATGCCCTTGATAGGTTATCACCGAAAGACGCTGCTCTTCCCTCACTTGAAGGGGCAAGCGCCTTTATATGGCATGTTGAACCAGATCACTTAATTCCTATTTCCCATGTAAATCATATAAAAATCGATTTGTTACAGGGTATTGATCATGTCCGTGACATATTGGTTAAAAATACTGAACAATTTGCCAAAGGTTTTCCCGCCAATAATGCGCTTCTTTGGGGGGCGCGCGGTATGGGTAAAAGTTCACTGGTAAAAGCCATTCATGCAACCATGAAAAATATCATCCTAATTGAAATCCACCGAGAAGATATTCCAAGCCTGCCACGCCTACTCGAAATTATCCGTGAAAGCAAAAAGCTTTGCATATTATTTTGCGATGATCTTTCCTTTGATCATGATGACGGAGCATATAAATCTCTAAAAGCTGTGCTAGAAGGTGGCATAGAGGGCAGACCAGAAAACGTAATCTTTTACGCCACATCAAATCGTCGCCATTTGATGCCAAGGGACATGATGGAAAATGAACGCGGTAGTGCCATTAATCCTTCTGAAGCCACCGAAGAAAAAGTCTCGCTCTCAGACCGTTTCGGTCTTTGGCTTGGCTTTCACAGTTGTAACCAGGATGATTATCTTTCAATGATTGATGGCTATTTAGAACATTATAATATTGATGCGGACCGGAGCACCGTTCACGCAGAAGCCCTTACATGGTCGCGAACAAGGGGCGCACGCTCAGGGCGGGTGGCATTTCAATATTTACAAGATTTAGCTGGACGCCTAGGTGTTAAATTAAATAAATAGGGTATTAAGTTAAATAAATAACTTATGCATCAACAAGATAGAGGCTATCTTTAACATCATCACGCACAAGAACTTTAAGTTTCTTATTCGCTGAGCGCTTAGGTGATACCTTTTTCTGACCTTTTAAACTGGCACCAGCTGAAAGGTAGTAATCTACGCTATATATGTCATTTTGCTTATTCATTGGTTTCTATCACTTCTTTAAGAATCACCATTAACTAACTCTACCCTTTAATGTTTACGATTTTATTAAGCCGACAATAAGGCAATATAAACGTAACAAAAATAAAGGCCGGAGAAATTCTCCGACCTTCATATAGTACATTAACTTAGACTTGTAAAGCGTTGTTTAATATAGAGGTTTAGAAACCGCCCATACCACCCATACCGCCCATACCGCCCATGCCGCCCATATCAGGCATTGCAGGAGCCGCACTATCGTCAGCAACTTCAGCAACCATTGCTTCAGTTGTAACCAGAAGACCCGCAACAGACGCCGCATCTTCTAGAGCAGTACGAACCACTTTAGTTGGATCAATAATTCCCGCAGCGACCATGTCTTTGTATTCTTCGCCTTGAGCATCATAACCGAATGAAGTGTCGTCTTGTTCTTTCATTTTACCAGCAATAACTGCACCATCTTCACCCGCATTTTCAGCGATCTGACGAACAGGCGCTTCAAGGGCACGACGTACGATGTTAATACCAACAGTTTGGTCATCATTTGCGCCTTCAAGACCATCAAGTATACGCGTAGCATAAAGAAGAGCAGCACCACCACCGGCAACAACACCTTCTTGAACCGCAGCACGTGTAGCGTGAAGTGCGTCATCAACACGGTCTTTACGTTCTTTAACTTCGATCTCAGTCGAACCACCAACTTTGATGATCGCAACTCCGCCACTTAATTTAGCAAGGCGTTCTTGAAGTTTTTCTTTATCGTAATCAGAAGAAGTGTTTTCAGCTTGTCCACGAATTTGTCCACAGCGTGCTTCAACTTCGTCTTTAGAACCAGCACCATCAACAATGATTGTGTCTTCTTTAGTGATGTTAACGTTCTTCGCAGTACCAAGCATATCAAGCGTAACTGTTTCAAGTTTAATACCAAGGTCTTCGGCAATAACTTGACCGCCTGTTAGGATTGCGATGTCTTCTAGCATTGCTTTACGACGATCACCAAAACCAGGTGCTTTAATCGCTGCAATTTTAAGACCACCACGTAGTTTATTCACGACAAGCGCAGCAAGTGCTTCGCCTTCTACATCTTCTGCAATGATAAGAAGTGGACGACCGGATTGTGCCGCAGCTTCAAGCAATGGAAGCATTGATTGAAGATTTGAAAGTTTTGCTTCGTGAAGAAGAATGTATGGATTTTCAAGATCAACTGCCATTTTATCAGCATTTGTAATGAAATATGGTGAAAGGTAACCACGATCGAACTGCATTCCTTTAACAACTTCTAGCTCTGAATCCAGACCTTTAGCTTCTTCAACAGTAATAACGCCTTCTTTACCAACTTCTTGCATTGCTTCTGCAATCATATCACCAATATCAGTTTCACCGTTCGCAGAAATTGACCCTACTTGAGCAACTTCTTCGTTGGTTGAAATTTCTTTTGATACTGATTTAAGTTGCTCGGATACTTTTTTAACCGCAAGGTTGATACCACGACGTAAATCCATCGGGTTCATTCCTGCTGCAACTGATTTAAAGCCTTCGCGTACTATCGCTTGAGCAAGAACTGTTGCTGTTGTTGTTCCGTCACCGGCAACATCGTTTGTGCGTGATGCAACTTCACGAACCATTTGTGCACCCATATTTTCATATGCGTCTTTTAGTTCGATTTCTTTTGCAACTGATACACCGTCTTTAGTAATGCGCGGTGCACCGAATGATTTTTGTAATAGAACGTTACGACCTTTTGGTCCTAGTGTTACTTTTACAGCGTTTGCTAGGATGTCTACACCGTTCATTATACGAGAGCGAGCGTCTGATCCAAATTTTACTTCTTTAGCAGCCATTATTAATTCCTTTAATTAGCTTTTAATTCTTAATTCGTGAGCGTTATTATTCAATAATGCCCAAAATGTCTGATTCTTTCATAATCAACAGATCTTCACCGTCGACTTTAATTTCTGTGCCTGACCATTTGCCGAACAACACGTTATCACCTGCTTTAACGTCAAGTACTGTCACTGTACCGTCTTCAGCTTTGTTACCAGTTCCAACAGAAACAACTTCGCCTTCGCTTGGTTTTTCTTGTGCCGTATCAGGAATAATAATTCCGCCAGCCGTTTTTGTTTCATTTTCAACGCGACGTACGAGTACGCGGTCATGTAAAGGACGAAATCCCATTTTGAATACCTCTTCTTAGGTTTATAGTTACTTGTTTAATGCATTGAGTTAGCACTCTCTAGACAAGAGTGCTAACAACTGTACTGAACAGATAGTCTATAGATGGAAATAGTCAATAGCTTGACCTAAGAAAAAGTGATTTTTTTTGTTAAATCACCAAATAAATGGCAATTGTCGTCGACCCAACCACCAATGCGTATGGCAATTGAGTTATGACGTGATCCATATGATCACTGCCCGCGCCAATAGAAGACAGCACCGATGTATCAGATACTGGCGAAGAATGATCACCGAATATGCCCCCACCAACAACCGCTGCTAATGCCTTATATACAATTGGGTCATGGGCAACACCACCAGAAAAACCGTAGGCAATTGGAAGAACGAATGGGATCATCAATGCAAAAGCCCCCCACGAAGTGCCCGTAGAAAAGGATATCACTGCGGTAATAAAGAAAGTAGTTGCCACCAATAACTGAGGCGTCATGAAATCCTCAGAAAAGACCATGATAAATTCCGCGGCCCCTAACCCCTTTGTCACCGTATTAATACTGTAAGCTAAAGCAGTGATAATAATTGCCGACATAACACTTTTAGCACCTGTCACGCCAATTTCCGTAAGGTCACTAAAATCTTTTACATATTTTTTTACATATAACGACGTGCCCAGATATATCACGGCCATGATAAATGCTTCAAGTATCATAAGGCTACCGAACATGAAATAAGTTACACCTACTGTACCAAATACAATAATTATAGGAATGGCAAAATCCCATAACAAGTATGCTTTTTCAAATTTTTGCTCAAATATATCTCCCCCTTCATCACTGACCATGGGGATGGCGCCATCGCGCAGCACTTTTCCTTCTTCTCTTGCTCTTGTCTCTGCCTTTTTCATAAAACCAAAATCAGGAATGATTTCCAGGCAAATTAACATCGTGAATATTATCAGCAACATTGGATAAATATTATAAGGGATCGATGCCGCAAATAGTCCGATCGCCTCGTCCGCACCGTTTATCGGCCCACCTTCCTTTGCAATCAACCCACCTATATAAGCCCCCCATGACATAAACGGCACAAGCACACAAACGGAAGCCGTGGTTGAATCGAGTATAAAGGCAAGCTTTTCGCGGGATACACGCGCACCGTCCGTAAGAGGGCGCATAATCGGTCCCGTCATCAACGGACTAAAATAATCATCAACAATGAAAAAACCCATTAGCCAAGTGGTAAATTTCACTTTCTTCGGCGATGTTCCGGTCTTTGATACTTTATTGGCAAACGCAAGCAGCACCCCTGCCCGTTTAAACAGTTCAAATAAAATACCTATGAATATAATAATCACACATATGCGAATAAACTCGCCGTCTAAGCTTGCGGCAAAAAGTCTCACTAAACCGCCCGCAGGATCAAGACCCATAAAAGATGCAGAAGGATCAAATCCCAACATCAACACACCAATAAGGCACCCGGCAAATAATGAGAATATAGCGCTGCGCGTCCAAAAAGCCGTAACAAGTGAAAACACCAGCGGCACCAAAGACCAAACACCATAATTAATCACAGTCTCCATAAAACCTTATCCCTTATATTGTTTTTTTAGATATTAATCTGAGGGCAGAGTGTTGTACAGTGATAAGAATAAAACTTCAAATCTCAGGCTTATAAGCCCCTTTTGCATCTTCTATTTCCAACACCCATAAGTCTTCATCAAATGTTCTTTGCTTGACAACATAAGCATCGGCTTTTGCTTCTTCAATCCATTCTTCGCCAAGTGGTTGGTGCCAGTTTAGATTATCGTCAAAATCGCGGGTTTGGGTATATATTTTACAACCTTTAGCGTGGACATATTGCTTGATCAACACGAGGCCCCTCTCCGCATCACCCTTATGAAGAACCACAGCAGAAATAAAAAGGGTATCGCAGCGCCTTATTTCTGCGGATACCCAAATGTCTGTTTTAAGTCTTACACTAAATGTCATTTACGCTTCTTGCGTGCGGATGGCGTAAGCTTACTTGTTTTTCTTCCATAATTTCCACCTTTTTATTGGTAATTTTTTTTGCTTGTAATTCTTTCATATATCGCTGGATAATTTGAAACACTATTTTTCCAATTGCGAACTTCTTCTACATAATGACGACCGGCTGCATGAATTTTTGGCCAATCTTCCTTAATTTCAACCAATTCGGCAATTTTTTTTGCGAGTGCTACCGGCTTATCCGCTTCAAACAACATTCCCGTTTTGCCGTCTTCAATCAGTTCCCGATGCCTCCCGACATCCGATGCGGCTACCAGTTTATGTTGGGCCATGGCTTCCAGTGGTTTTAAAGGAGTGACCAAATCCGTTAGCCGCATTTTTTTACGAGGATAGACGAAAATATCTACTAAATTGTAATAATCCTGAACTTTATCGTGCGGAACATGCCCTGTAAACATCACACGATCACCCAGGTGTAATTTTTCCGCCTGTGCTTTTAAATTTATATCTTCCGGTCCACCACCAACAAGCAAAAGACATGCATTTGGGACGCGGGCTATAACCGATTGCATTGAATTAAGTAAAATGTCCAAACCTTCATAATCATAAAAAGAACCAATAAAGCCTAGCACTGTCATGTCTTTTAAACGTAATTTTTCGATTAATTCCATCCTTGGTTCTGTCGGACCGGAAAATTTTGATATATCAACAGCATTAGGAATTACGGTTATTTTTTCCGCACTGATACCTCTGCTTATGAGGTCTTGTTTTAAACCATCACAAATGGTTGTTACGGAAGCAACATTTTTGGCCACATTTGTTTCCATTGATTTGCTTCGGTTATATCTAAGCCCGCCCTCGACCCCCCTGCCGTGGCTAACGGCCGCATCTTCCCCAAAGGCACGAATTTCATAATGAACA
>JABIPV010000168.1 GCA_018699075.1 Kordiimonadaceae bacterium
AGCGGCGATAATGATTAATATATTTTCTTTAGGCAGTTCAATTTTTATTATGACGGTTTATGACCGTGTTATCCCCAATAACGCCGTCGATAGTTTAATCGCTCTTTCAATAGGTATGTTGATCGTTGTTGGCTTTGATTTTTTGCTGAAGTATTTGCGTGCTTATTTTATTGATATGGCAGGTCAAAAGGTTGACCTGCAAGTGGCAAAAAGTATTTTTGACCGAATATTAAAGCTCAAACTTTCCCGCCAAAAGGGCTCAACTGGGAAATTGGTAAACACTGTTCGAGAATTTGAAAGCTTGCGTGATTTCTGTACTTCCGCGACCCTTGCAACGGTTGTTGATTTACCTTTTATCGTTTTATTTATCCTCGTCATTGCCATGATTGGCGGAAATGTAGCTTGGGTTCCTGCTGTTGCAGTACCAATTGTCCTTTTTGTCGGGTTTGTTATTCAACCGTTTTTATCACGTTTTTCAAAGCAGGCCATGCAAGAAGGTGGAAGCAAACAAGCCACACTGGTTGAAATGGTATCTGGACTTGAAACGCTAAAAACCATTGGCTCTGAAAAAATATTTCATGACCGCTGGGAAACCGCAGTGGAAAATAATTCTAAAGTAAGTCTCAGTTCGCGCATGTTTAGTCAGGTTGCCGTAAACTGCGCAGCGTCAGCGCAACAATTAGTGCAAGTTGGCATTGTTTGTGTTGGCTTTTTACAAATTATGAACGGTGATATGTCAATCGGTGCCTTGATCGCCTGTGTGATTATAGCGGGACGTGCCCTTGCGCCGCTCGGGCAACTTGCGACATTGCTAACAAGGTATAATCAGGCAAAATCTGCTTATATTGCTCTCGATGAATTAATGGCAGAAGATCACGAAGATGTATCCGGCCGTGATTTTATAAAACGCGCAAATATAAAAGGTAAACTTGATTTTAAAAATGTGACCTTTAAGTACCCGGATCAAACTTTAAAAGTGTTAGATGATGTTAGCTTCACTTTAAATGCCGGTGAAAAATTAGGTGTACTTGGCAAAATAGGCTCAGGTAAAAGCACTATTTTAAGACTAGCCGCTGGGTTATATGAACCCGACGAAGGTGCCGTACTTATTGATGACACAGATATAAGGCAAATTTTTCCAGATGACTTGCGCCAAAGTATGTCAGTTGTTCTTCAGGACATCCTACTTTTCTCCGGAAGCATTAAAGAAAATATTGCCATGGGACGAGATAGTATATCTGATGAAGATATCTTGCATGCTGCAAAAGTTAGCGGTGTTCAAGATTTTCTTGGGTCTATGCCAAATGGCTATGATGTTCAACTTCGGGACCGCGGAGAAGGACTTTCAGGGGGGCAAAAACAAGCACTCGCGCTGGCAAGAGCACTTGTAAACCAAGCGCCAATAATGTTGATGGATGAGCCGTCCAGTTCAATGGATACACATTCTGAAATGAAACTTATTTCTAGGTTAAAAGAAGAACTAAAAGATAACACCGTAATCGTGATTACCCATCGATCAAGTATGCTGGCACTTGTTGATAAGATCATCGTCATTGACCAAGGTAAGATTGTTGCCCAAGGGCCTAAAGATGACGTGCTCAAATTTCTCTCTTCTGGTAAAGTTCCAACGGCTAACCAAGTCAAAAATAACGAGAAGGCATAATCATGTTAGAGTTAAAACCTAAGTTAGCTGCCAATGTCTTGTTATTGAGTATTGCAGGTTTCTTTTTAATATTCATTCTTTGGGCGTCTCTAGCAGAGCTTGATGAAGTTGTGCGCGCTCAAGGACGTGTTGTGCCGAGCAAGCAAATTCAAATTATTCAAAATCTTGAAGGTGGGATCGTAAAAGAAATTCTTGTAAGGCAAGGAGATTCTGTGAAGGCAGGTGATGTGTTGGTGAAATTGGATAGCACCCAGTTTAATGCCGACTTTAGCCGTAATGAAGAAGAATATAATATGCTGCTTTCGCGATTGGTGCGCCTAACTGCTGAAAGTCAATTTGAAGAATTGGAATTTGATGCGGAATTTGAGCAAGAAAATTTGGATCTTGTGCAAAATGAGAAAAACCTACATTTGGCACGTATCGCCGAATTTAACGCCTCTATAAACAGTTTAAGAGCACGTCTAAAACAAATTGAACAAGAACAGATCGAAGCCGATGTAAGTTTGATAAGTGCCAAATCTGGTGAAAAAACTGCTATAGCAGAAGTTGAAATGTTAAAGCCATTGGTGGAGCAGGGGATCGAACCAAGATTAGAACTTATTCGTGCCGAACAACGCTTAACGGAAGCAAACGGAACCAACCAAATTGCCCTTCTAAATATTGAGAAGGCGCTGAAATCTGTTGAAGAAGTGAACTTGCAAATTGATGCCGCCAGAGAAAAGTTCCGCGCAGCTACTTTAAGAGAGTTAACTGATGCTCAAAATGAAGCTAATCAACTGCTTGATGCACTTCCTGCGCTTTCGGATAAGGTAAGTCGAACAGATGTTATAGCCTCTACCGACGGGACGATTAACCGCGTATTAGTTACAACCGTTGGCGGGATTATTACTCCCGGAATGGCAATTGTAGAATTGGTGCCCTTGGATGATACATTATTGATTGAATCCGAAGTGCAGCCGTCTGATATTGCCTTTTTAAGGCCGGGACAGTTGGCCAGGGTAAAACTTACGGCGTATGATTATTCACGTTATGGGTCGCTTGATGCCGTAGTTGAGAATATTTCTGCGGACGCGGTAATGAATGAAAATGATCAAAGTGTTTATCTGGCGCGAATTAGGACTACCAAAAATACCCTAACTTCGGGCGGGGTAGATTTACCGATCATTCCGGGAATGGTCGCTGATGTTGATATCTTAAACGGTAAAAAAACCATTATGAGATATCTAATGAATCCAGTTTTAAAATTAAAAGATAATGCTTTTAGAGAAAGATAGTTCAAAACTATTATAAACATTTATTCAAGATTAGCTTTTTAATATTAATGTGAAAATATAATGCTATTCAGGAACTCCCAACCATCAACAAGCAAATATCATAAATAAAGCAGAATAATTGAATTATTGGTAGCCAGTAAATTTGTTTATAGCGATAATTTTCTTGTTAGAAAATAACCTAATGCGCCTGTAATAATTACGCCTGCGCTAAAGGCTATTTCTATTGGGTTTTCCATTGCCAGATATATCAAAGTCCATGTAGTGATGAAAATGAAAATAATAGGGGGTAAGGGGAAGAGGGGGATTTGAAAGTCTTCTTTATTATGTATATGACTTTCGTCAAGTGCCTCTCTTTGGCGTAGAACAAAAACACCAAATATAACCAGCAAAGAATTAATTGCCATCGTTGCACCGGAAAAAATTAAGATGCTTTGGAATGAAGCTGTCCATAAAAAAATCAAAGTCATGGTAGACTGGAACCAAATGGCAGTGGACGGTATATTGTGGCGATTACGTTTGCTTAAGAATTTAAATAAAGAATAATCTTCTCCAAGTACTTGAAGTACTCTAGGGGCAGCGACCAACATAGCACTGACAGTTGATATTAAAAGCAATGCTAAACTTACCCCCATAATATTAGCGCCCATTTCGCCAAACGCATGGGTGGCGGCCACATAGCCGATTTCCAGTTTCCCAGCCATCGCGTCCATGGGTGCTACAGCCAGAAAAACATAATTGAGCAGTAAATAACTTAGCATAACTGTGCCCGTACCAATTGCGAGAATATAAGGCAGTGTTTTTTTGGGTCTGTCTAATTCCCCGGTAAGGTAAGTCGCCGCATTCCAACCCGTATAAGCATAGCTCACATAAATCAGAGATACAGCAAATGCACCGCCCGTGATGATCGGGATGTCCGTTTCAGAAGGCATATATGTGATGTTTTGCAGGTTATCTACTGAAAGAAGTGCGGCAATTGAAAAGCCAATGATCAATAGTATTTTTGCAACAGTGAAGAAACTTTGAAGACCGCCGCTGTTTTTATGAGTGGTAGCATGTATCCATGTCATGGAAACCACCAGTATAGTGGCGAGCCATAATGGGTCAAGGCTAGGAAATACTGAAGACAAATATGTGCCAAATGTAATCGCTGCAAGTGCAGTGGGGGCGGCAAAGCCTACCGTGGCTGAAATCCAACCGGAAATAAAACCGGCCGCCGGATGATATATTTCATTTAAAAAGTTATATTCGCCGCCTGATCTAGGAAGCTTTGTGCCCAGTTCTGCATAGCATAATGCCCCGCATAGCGCGACTATACCCCCAAGCACCCACAGAAGCATAATCACAAAGCCTGATCGAATGTCGGCAAGTTGGAAACCAAGGCTGGTAAAAATACCTGTACCGATCATATTGGCAATAACAATCGCCATTGCCGTAGATGCGCTAAATTTACCTTGTTTGGACATGTTTTTCCTGTTTATAAAACAAGATGTTAGCATGGTGGTTTTATAGGGGCAAGCACCGCGAAGAATTGCATTAAATCGTATTTAAGTAAGTGATTTTATTTTCGCCGTTACCGCGTTGAAATGGTCTATATCATTTTGATTATTAAACAGCGATGCGCCAACACGAATTTTTGTCCCACCATGTTTTTAAGTAAGCTTGATGTTCTCTGCAACATAAAGAGCTTTTACTTTCGCAGGGTCTTTACCGGGGAAATAGGTAACAATTGATGATCTGTTATTTATGGGGGTATCTGTTTTAATATCTAAGCTTACGAGTTTTTCTCTTATTTGATGGGCGAGGGGGACGGTGTGTTTTTCGATATTTCCGATCCCAACTTTCTGCAAATAATCAAGTGCACTTCCCACCACGCTGATGGCACCAAAAGCAGGGGTGGCAAAGCCATATTTTGCCGCGTCCGTATATGAATTGAAATCAGTCATTTTTTCTGAATCGCTAACCGACAACATACCGCGCCTGTCTGCGGGGATAATGTCCAGTAATTCTTTGCGGATATAAAAGAAAGCAACGCCGTAGCTGCCCAGCAGCCATTTATATGTGCCGCAGCCGAAAAAATCGATACCGGCTTCTTTTACGTCCAATTCGAGCATGCCCACGCCTTGGATAGCGTCCACATAAAAATATGCATCCTTGTTGTGGGCGATTTCTGATAATGCTTTTAAGTCATGTTGATAACCATTTTCATGAGATACCCAAGAAACTGAAACAATGCGTGTTTTATCATCCACCATTTTTTCAAATTGATCGAGAGTTGTTGCTCCCGTTTCGTCGCGTTTAACGATACGAACATCGACGCCCTTTGTATTCTTAAAATGGTCATAAAGAACGAAGGTGGCCGCATAATGAAGATCATCAATAACAACATTATCGCCCTGTTTTAAATCAAGGGCATTGGCAATAATATTTTCGGCGTCCGATGTGGCGTGGATCAGGCCAATTTCACCGGCATCTGCACCTACAAGTTTGGCAAACTTCGCACGGACTTCGTGACCTTCACCAATCCAAGGCCCTATGCCATCGGCGGGATTTGCCCTATCTTTATAAAATTGAACGCCTGTTTCAACAACCGGTGTGGGCGCAACAGAATGATACGCTGTATTGAGGAAATTGGTTGTTTTTAAAAGGGGAAAATCAGCACGAATACCAAGTGGATCATCAACCGTAGCCGCACGTACGCTAGTCACAATTGGTGCCGCGACTACGGCTGCTGAGGTTAAATTAACAAAAGTCCGCCTTGTGATTTTCATAGTATGATTTTCCTTTTATTTATCTTCCAAATCTTCTGCCGTGAATTTTGAAGCAGGATCAATAATGAAATTGCCACGATTTGGCATTTTTATAGCGGACAGCGATTTCGCATCTAAAGTCAAGTTCTCATCTTGAATCACACCCGTTTCATTCAGCAAGAACGCCACAAGTCCGTATGTTTCATCATTGCTAAGGCTGCCTGGGTCCGTAAGGGGCATAGCACGTCGAATGAAATCAAATAATGAAGACGCGTAAGGAAGTTTCTTAATATCACGGCGCCCTTCATGAAGTGATTGTGCGCCCATGGCAGGAACACCTTGAAGTTCTTCCCCGTGACATACGGCACATTGATATTCAAATAGTTCAGCTCCTAAAGCAACATTGCCGCTGCCCATGGGTAAGCCGGTTCCATCTGTATGAATGTCGCTCTGGTAGCGGGCGATTTCATCGGGATGAGCTGTGCGACCAAAGCCATACTTTTCTTGAGCGGTGGCGAATAAAGAACCAAAAGTAAGGCTAATGGCAACAGTAGTGATAAGCGTAATTTTATGAGCGGACTTTAATTTATGAGCGGACATTTGTGATCTCCCCGTCTTGTGCAATGTGCCAGTTTTGAATGGCGTTGTTATGCATCATGCCAATTGGCCCTTGCAGTTTATACATTTGTTCATAAGTTGGCTGAATATAGCCTGTATCGTCCGTTGTGCGGGACATGATGGTGGTTTCTTTGCCGTCCCATGTCCATGGCAGACTAAAGCGGGTATGACACTTTGGAAGTACAGGTGCTTCTAAATTTGCCTTTTTCCAGGTGTTACCATTATCGGTGGACACTTCAACCTTTGTGACAGTGCCTGAACCGCTCCACCCAAGACCGCTGATTTCATAAAAACCGGGTCCATTAAGTTTCATTCCTGCGGATGGTGACGTAATCACGGAACGCGCTTCCATTTCAAAGGAATAGGCGCGGATTTTATCGTCGGGTCTGGGGTCTGCATATTCTGTGACTTCGTGATGGGTCCACCATGGTTTATCACTTACTTCGAGGCGATGAAGCCATTTAACATTCATGTTCCCTTCGAACCCGGGAACAAGTAGCCTTAGAGGAAAACCTTGCTCTGCACGCAAAAACTCACCATTTTGTGCATAAACAACCATGGCATCATCAAGTGCTTTCCACATGGGAATACTTCGGGTCATTCGGGCACCATCGTCCCCTTCGGCAAGCAACCATTTAGCATCGGTATTAACGCCAAGCTCATTAAGGAGAACTTTTAAACTCACCCCTGTCCACTGTGAACAGCTGGTTAGACCATGGGTTTGTTGTACAGTTTGGCCACGTGGTGATGTCCATTCGCCCATACCATTGCCGGCGCATTCAAGAAAACGGAAATGACTTTCTTTAGGAAAGCGAAACAGATCTTCCATGGTGAAGATTTTTTCATCTTCGACCATTCCATGAATAAGAAGTTTATGTTCACTAGGATCTATTACGGGAACACCGCTGTGATGGACTTCGAAATGAAGTCCGGAAGGGGTGACCATACCTTGACCATGTTGAAGGGGTGTTAATGAACCACCAATGAGGCCAGTTCCACGATCGCCTTTCATGCGGGCGTCTTTTACATATTCTGAACGTTTGCCATAATATCCCATGTCCATGACCGTTTGACCGGCTCCTCGGCTGGGTTCTAGTGTTATTTCCTGAGCAATAGCCGTGCCAGATAACAATGCTGCACTTGTGGCCATTCCCGCTTGCATGAAGTGTCTTCTGGTAGGATTTTTGGTTGTATTTTTTGTCATTGTTAGCCCTTAATATTAAGTGAAATTGTAAATACCGATTTACCCTACCTATTCAAATTTGAATTGGCAAGTAATCCTAATGATTTATCTGCGATTACAGCATGGGTTTTGCAGGTGCTGATTATAATAAAAAACCCCACATGATTTCTCATGCGGGGTTTTATTTAAATATTTAGAAGTGTTTATTCTCTGTTGCCCATAAAGCGAAGCAAGAAGAGGAACATATTGATGAAATCCAAGTATAAGGATAGTGCACCCAAAATGGCTTTCTTTGTAGCTGTTTCACTATGTTCACCTTGAAGATACATCAATTTAATTCTTTGTGTATCGTAGGCAGTTAGGCCTGCAAAAATTAATACACCTGCCGCTGAAATAACAAATTCCATGGCGCTAGACTGCAGGAACATGTTGACGACAGACGCAATGATAAGTCCGAATAGTCCCATTATTAGGAACGATCCCATACCACTTAAGTTTTTCTTTGTCGTATATCCATAAATACTTAATGAACCAAAAGCCGCCGCAGTTACGAAGAATGTTTTAGCGACACTCATTCCTGTGTAGAAGAGTAATATGTTTGAAAGCGAAAGCCCCATAACAATAGCAAAAGCCCAAAAAACCATTTGGGTTGTCGAGGCTTTCATTTTATTAATGCCAAAATTAATCACCAAGACAAATGCCAGAGGTGAAAACATTACTAGGTAGCCAAGCATCGTAGGCGCACCCTCTACAGAATAAAATAAAGATAATAATGCGGGGGTATTGGCTGTAGCGTATGCGGCGAGGCCTGTA
>JABIPV010000295.1 GCA_018699075.1 Kordiimonadaceae bacterium
AACAATGTCAAAGATCACAAAAAAAACAACACAATAACCACACTACCAACCTAACCAAAATTCGTCTCCAAATCCAATCAAGTCAGCGATGCGTCGCCGTGTTGGTGAAGCGGGTTATAAGGCCGCATCACCCTGTTGTAAATAGCTAATTTCAAAAAAAATGCATTTTTTAAAAAAAAGACCAAAAAGTACCCATTTTCGAGACAAAAAAGTTTCAAAACGTCGTTCTGATTTTACATACAGGCGAACCACCAGTATATCATATTCAATACCTCTTTTGAAGTTAATTATAAAAAAAGGATCAATCTTTTAAGATTAATCCTTTAATATCAATTTGTTACCCACTTTAATCACGAGAGGTTATTTTAAATTAACAACCATTGAATAGTAATAATGTAAAAGCGACTCACAAATCAGGTTGCGATGTATGCTTTTAAGGCTTCCGCTTCGGCTTCTGTTTCTGACATGCGTTCTTTCACCACATCACCAATTGAAATCATGCCTGTAATGTTGCCTTCATCATCAACAACTGGCAAATGACGAATGCGTCGTGAAGTCATAACTTCCATTACCTTTTTGATACTGTCTTCAGCTTTACAAGTGTAAACGCCTGTAGTCATGAAATCACCGACTTTTTTCTCAAGTACTTCGCCGCCGCATTTGGCAATAGCTATCACAAGATCGCGTTCCGAAATCACACCACACATTTTACCGCCAGTATCACAGGCAAGGACCGCACCAATTTTATTTTCACGAAGAACCTTAGCCGTTTCCAACATCGTACTTTCAGGTGAAATTGAAATGACTTCATTACCTTTTCTAAGAAGAATATTTTTTACATACACTGGCGAGCTCCTTTTTGTTGATTATGATATTCTGACAAACTTACTCATTTAGTAATTATTATAGTAATCTCATAGTGACTTTATATCCAACTTTTTTTCGCCCAAGAAAGGTTATGTTATAAAGTCTATAGGAGTTAGAAAAAAATATTCAAATAAAAGACAGTTACATGAAGCTAAACTCATAAAACAAAAGAGATGATATTCTTATAGTATTCTATAAAAGTCATTTGGTATATTAACAACCAAGGGCATCTAAACACTTAAAATAGGAAAATAACTGATGGCAAGTTTATCCCTTGATCATTTTCTAACAGAAATCAGAGCCTGCACAATTTGTGAAAGTTCATTGGACGCTGGTGTAAGGCCCGTTTTACAAGTAAGTGAAAACGCAAAAATACTAATCGTAGGTCAGGCGCCTGGACGCCGAGTACATCTGTCTGGTATTCCATTTGATGACCCGAGCGGTGATCGACTTCGAAAATGGATGGGTATAGATAAAGACACCTTTTATGATGCTTCTAAAGTTAATATTGTACCAATGGGATTTTGTTACCCGGGCACAGGAAAAAGTGGCGATTTTCCGCCCAGAAAAGAATGTGCGCCGCAGTGGAGAGGGCCATTAATGGATAAATTGAGCTCGGTGGAACTAACACTCGTTATCGGCCAATATGCGATCCAATGGCATCTTGGGTCTACACGCAAAAAAACACTTACAGAAACGGTGAAAGCATGGCAGGAATATTGGCCTGATCACGTTGTTCTTCCTCACCCTAGCCCGCGTAATAATATCTGGTTAAAAAAAAACGAATGGTTTGAAGATGCAATTTTGCCTGCACTAAAAAAACGAATAAGCGAACTTTTATAGATTAATAAATATGAGCAATGAAGCGGACAACAGAGAATTCATCTCAGATTAAATTACTAAAGTTTCAGTTTCCCAAACTCCGCCTTATAGATCGACATTAATAGCTTTAACGTTAATGCCGTTGTCTGCCAGTCCTTTTAGCCATACTTTGGCTTCGTTTGTATCATGGGGGGCGGCTTGGACACCGGGGCTTAGCCTTGCGTACATCAGGGCGTTGACGGCTTCTGCGACGGTATAGGATACAGCATTGGCCATCGCGGTTTGCCAGCCGCTGCCACGTGTATCAACAGTCAAGGACGCTTTCCATCTGTCGCCGCTTTCTGTTTTAGAAGATAAAGCCACATAGAGCACTACGCGGTCTTCTTCACCGTCATCATATTGATGTTCTGCCCATAACTTATCTGACAAGATTTTTAGATCTTCAGGAGTGGCGGTTTCCAGTGTTTTAAAAATGTCTTTCCAAGCATTTTTCCATCCCGACAACCGCAGTGTACCACGGATAAAAGTACGCAGGTTTGTTTCAGCCCCCAACCCATATTCAGCAATGAAAGGCAGGCTATTGCGATTGGCGTAAGCTTCGAATTTTTCGTCATGAATGGAGATTTCAGATACATTTTCCCACGCAGTAGGGATTGTTGTCTCAGTACCATTTTTGACCAACTGCGCTGGATTGGTCAGCGCCGTTATAACACCAAGTGGTGTCCAGCTAAATTTATAGGTAAAAGGCGTATTTTCCACTGGGAAGCCACCGCAGAAAGATACAAAATCGAGTTGATTGTTTTGGCCAAGAACGCCTGCTTGTTTCGCAGCGTCCACAAGCACATGGGTTAGCAAGTGATCAATTCCAGGATCAAGCCCCACTTCATTGACCAATGAAACTCCTCTGCTCACGGCTTCATCATGCAGGGCAAGCATTTCATCATCAAGATAACTTGAAGTAACCATGTGACATTCTTCGGCAAGGGCTATTTTAGCCAACTGCACATGAAAAGTCGCCGGCAACATGGAAATAACAATATCGCCTTTATTGAGCGCCTTACAAAACTCCTGGATCGAGGCATCATCACCAAGATTTAAAGATCGGACGTTGAGCGTTGCCCCCTCAGCCACTTCATTTTGTAGGGCGTGGGCCCGATCAAGCATCATGTCCCAAACTGTAATCTCTCCCCATTTGTTAGTGAGGGAAACAATCCCAGGTCCAGAGGCTAAACCAGAGCCGATCCAATGAATAGAAGGCATTGACTTTAAAGGTTGTGAAGACATGTTGTGTCCTTTTTATACTATACTATTATTTATTATCCATAGAGGTCACAGCCTCATCAAAGCATTTTTTTGCCGATTGCCATGGTTGCTCATTTTCACGGTTATTCAGAACCAAAAGATGCGGCAACATCAGGCCCGCAAATTCTTCGCTTGATTCTCTAGGCAATAATGAAGGCAAATTATCAATAGCGATCAGATTAATTGATTTATCTCCCGTACCGTAAACAGGGATATAGGCTTTGTCCCAGCTTGTTGGGGCATCATAAATTGGCACGGGATTGAAATCACTAAACGGATCACAAGAAACATCGGTAACGATTGAAAGGCGGATACCTTCTTTGATATCTTCTGGACGAATAAAAGCTGATCCTTTGCTTTTGATGAAAGCACAATTGATCATTATGTCGTGGTCGGCTAATGCTTCGCGATCAATATTAACTGTTTCTTCCCAGTCCCAGCGCGTAATTTCTGCGCCGTGGCGTTCAAAAATATCCGCCGCTCCTGCGCCGCAACGCCCACCTGCACCGATGATTAATACTTTCGGTTTTTTAACATTAAGGGCTAATTTTGCAATGGTATCATCCAAGAGGTCTGCATTATCAAAGGGCATAAGCGGGGCATCAAGATAACTTTTTTCGCCTGACCTTGTGCTAAACCATTGAAGAAGAGAAAGTGCAGCGCCCATATAACCGGCCCGGTAGCCAAAAGCCACATAGCGTACGCCATTTTCACGGGTCATATATTCAATATCAAGCAAATCAGCACCGCCCGTTTTAAAACGAGAGAGCATTTCTTTCCACCCCGTTTGCTCTTTATAAGCATGGGCAAAAAGTATGTGAGGGTTTTTAATCACCGCAGGCTCGTCAGGGAGTTCTTTTAAACCAAGGATAACAGCATCTTCCGGTGGGTTCATCCAGCCGCCGGCATCCACCATTTCACAACCCACATCCGCATATTCATTATTATCAATGATGCGATTTTCGGACCGCTCAACAACAACATTATAACCATGATCAAGGAGAGCTTTTGCACCATCCGCTAAAAGTGGCGTACGGCGTTCCGTCGGACGGGATTCGCTTCGTAGCCAAATTGTTTTAATTGTTGAATTATTATTTTTCATAGTCATCTTTCGAAATATTTTACATATAATACACCTCTAATAAAGCTTATTTTAGGCGCTGTAAAGAGTAGTGAATTTTAGTTTTTAAATATATTAATAATTCATGTGTCTTAATTGTGGTTTTCTTAAATAATCATCAAAAAACATTGCTATTTAGGCGTATTTACTGTTAAATTTTATTCCTAAATCACGTCAAACAAATAAATTATGGGAGCCCCTATTGGAGAGAAGAGATTTCCTAAAAGTTTCAGGAATAGGCGTGGCAACATTTATTTTCCCTGTCATGGGCAACCCATTGATTGCACAGGAGATGCAAAAATTTAATATCCTGCCCCTTCATGGATTGAGGGAAGTAAGCCACGAAAATGTTAAACTTGATGGTGGTTTCTGGGGAAAGCGTCAAGACAACCATCATCATGTGACCATTCCCCATGTATTAGACCAACTTGATAAAACAGGACATATGACAAACTTCGACACGGCATCGGGGGCAAGTAACGGGCCTTTTTCTGCTAACCTCGACGGTAACCATGCATACGATTCTGATCTTTACAAAGCTCTAGAAGGCGTACTTTATTCATTAACTCATTATGAGAATAAAGAACTATCGGCCCGTGTTGATAATATTATCAACCGCATTACAGCCGCTCAGCAAGATGATGGTTTTTTAATTTCTTACTTCATCGGCTCCAAAGAAAATGAGCGCTGGGATGACATCCGCCTTAATCATCAAACTTATAATGCGGGACATTTGTTTGAAATGGCCGTTGAACATAAACGCTTGACGGGTAATGATACAACGATCAATGCCGCTAAGAAATTTGCCGATCATATTGATCGTAGATTTGGCCCCGATAAATTGTATGACGTTGGTGGACACGAAGAAATTGAACTTGCATTGGTGAAGCTTTACCGATCCACTGGAGACACTAAATATCTAGACCTTTGCAGGTTTTTTCTTGATGAACGCGGACATGCCCACGGTACAGAACGAAAACCATTCACCATGGTACCAAAAGAAGTTCCTGTGCGAACACCGGGACAATCAGATGCCGAATTTAAACGCGTAGAGCTTTTTGCCAAACTTCGCTGGCGCAATGGTCGAATGCAGGATCATAAACCACTTATTGAACAGGATGCTATCGGACATGCAGTTCGGGCGGGCTATATTTATTCGGCAATGGCCGATATATCTCGTTTTTCTGATGCACCGGAATATGAAAAGGCGGTAGAACATATCTGGAATGATGTTGTTTTTCGTAAGCTTTACATAACTGGCGGTATCGGCACCGCGCAATATGGTGATGAAGGTTTTGGCGACCCTTATTTACTGCCTAATGATACATATTGTGAAAGCTGTGCAAGTATCGCCCATGTATTTTGGCAGCACAGAATGAATTTACTTAAAGGTAAAGCCAAATATGCCGACGTGATGGAACTTGCCCTCTATAATGGGGCCATTTCTGGAATTTCACTTGAGGGCAATACATTCTTTTATGAAAACCCCCTACAAAGTTCGGGAACAAGCCGGGTGCCCTGGATTGAAACGGCATGCTGTCCGACAAATCTAACCCGCATCATCCCACAGGTTGGTGGATTTCAATATGCTCAAAATGAAGGTAACATATATGTTAATCTTTATGCCGCGGGAAAGGCTCAAATTGAAATTGAGAATAATCTGACAATTACTCTTAGCCAGAAAACTGACTATCCCTGGGACGGCATTATACAGCTCACAGTTAACCCGGAAAGTCCTTCTGTGTTTACCCTATTTGTGCGCATCCCCGGTTGGGCAAAGGGAAACCCCGTACCAAGCGATCTTTATCATTTTGCTAAAGCTGAGATAAATCCCTTCACTTTGAAGATCAATGGTGAAAGTGTGAATACCACTGCAAATAATGATGGTTATGTAGAATTAGATCGTGAGTGGCAAAAAGAGGATGTTATCGAATTAAACCTTCCTATGCCTGTAAGTCGGGTTTACGCCAATGAAAAAATCGAAGCGGATATCGGCAAGATTTCATTGATGCGGGGGCCGATTGTTTATTGTCTTGAAGAAGCGGATAATCCTGATCTGGATTTTGCAAAATTTGAGTTGCAACCAAATACCGAACTCAGAGCCTATCACCGTCAGGACCTTCTTGGTGGTGTAACGGTTATTGAAGGCAACGCCGATCAACAGAAAATAACTGCCATTCCCTATTATGCGTGGGCAAATAGAAGTGAGGGTTCAATGACAGTATGGTTTGACGAAGGGGAAGTCTAAATTAGGCAATCCCCAATTTCTTCTGAATACCTTCTAAAGTAACCCCTTTTGTTTCCGGCATCACTTTTATCACCCAGATCAACTGGAATACCATCATCACGGCATAAAACGTAAAGGCATAGGCACCGGATATATCGGCAATCACCGGGAAAGACCAGCTTACCGCAGCAGCCATAAACCAGTGGACGAAACAGCCGAAGGCATGGCCGCTTGCGCGCACGCGGTTAGGGAAAATCTCACTTAAGAAAACCCAGATCACAGCCCCTTGGCCAAAAGCATGGGACGCAATAAAGACACCTAAACTGATCAGCACTATCATGCCGCCATCATTTGGGTTACCCGCAGCAAAATCTGCGCCGTAAGTAAAGAATGCCCAGGCCACGACACTTAGACTGATGATATAACCGAAAGAACCCACAAGCATTAAAGTGCGACGGCCGAAGTGATCTATTAATGTCATCGCCAGCATGGTAAAAAATAGATTGACCACGCCAACAGCAACCGTTTGTAAAAGAGCAGACTCCGTCCCTGCTCCAGCCATTTTGAAGATCATCGGCGCATAATACATGATGGCATTAATACCCGATAATTGATTAAACATGGATATGGCGATCACCAATAGTACCGGTTTTAGATAGGCCTTTTGGAAGATGCTTTCTTTTAAAGAATGATGCTCTAAATCTAGGGACTTTTGTATTTCTTCTACATGTTCAAGTGCTGCTTGATCATCCATACCAAGTTTTTTAAGGGTTGCGCTGGCTTCTTCAATACGGTTTTGCCTCACCAACCAACGGGGACTATAAGGTGTTAAGAATAGAAGAATGAAGAAGAGAAGCGCAGGTATGGCTTCAACGCCAAACATCCAGCGCCATTCAATAGCGCCAAGATCGAGCCCAGAAATAATATAGTTAGAAGCAAAAGCCATTAACACTCCAAGAACAATGTTAAATTGCGTGACTGCCACAAGACGACCACGCATATTGGCAGGAGATATTTCAGCAATATACAGCGGTGAAACCACAGAAGCGGCCCCGACAGCCAATCCACCAATAAGGCGGAAAAATAAAAATGAATACCAGTCCCACGCCATGGCACTGCCAATAGCAGAAATGAAATATAATGCGCCGATGATAAAAAGTGTGTTTTTACGGCCATAAATATCCGCCGGTTTAGCCGAGAACATGGCGCCAATGATCGTTCCGATTAATGCCATCGCAACGGTAAACCCTAAGGATACTTTACTAAGGCCATAAATATTTTCCAGTGCTTCGGTCGTACCGGAAATAACCGCCGTATCAAAACCAAATAATAAACCACCAAGGGCGGCGATGATCGCACTTTTAATGAGATAACTGTTTTTCATAATGGAAATTAGAGCCCTTTTTTTAAATTCATTATTTTTATAAAATCAGCTTAAAGCTTTTAAGAGGGGCTTATCAAGTTTTAAAATAAAATGCAAAATTTGCCTTTATGGTTAAGACAGCCTAGTATACGTGCCATTCAAATAATAAAATAAATGTAAAATATAAAGAGGCTCAAATGTTTATCGGGAAAAAGAAACCATCACAATTAGCAAATATAGTACTCGCACTCGCAGTCCTATCAGGGATAAGTGTAATTATAATGGTAATGGGCGCAAGTATGGGACTATGGGAGCCAATCCAAGGCTTCATGTATAGCCGCATGTATAGCAACAATATTGGTTATGCGGTTACTGCCATATCTGTTATTTGCCTAATTTATCTTTTCATAAAAAAACATTTAATGGGCAAAAAGAAAGCGCTTATATCACTTATCATCGGCTTAGCGATATTAAGCCCGAGTATATATTCAATGATAGGTCCAAAAATTAGTTATCCCGGTATCCACGACATTACCACTGATACGGTAAACCCTCCTTTATTCATTACATTAACCGATGATCGCGAGGGCGCACGTAATACTTTGGTTTATGGCGGTCCGGAAATAGCGGTACAGCAAATAGAAGCATTCCCGGATATCAAACCGATTATGTCCGGCCTTTCTCCTGATGACGCTTATGCAAAGGCACTTGCCGTTGGCGAAGCCATGGGCTGGGAAATTATTGGCGCAGACCCTGCCGTACGCCGGTTTGAAGGAACTGCCAGAACACCATACTTTAAATTCGTAGATGATACAGTCGTTGTGGTATCAGAAGCGGCTAGTGGAAGCCGCATTGATGTCCGCAGTGTATCAAGAATTGGCCGTGGCGACATCGGTGTAAATGCCTTAAGGGTTAGAGAGTTTATCTCGCTTTTCAATCAATAGTTTGAGGGATTACCTACAGGAAGAGAACGCGATTAGCTAAGGTAGTAAAATTGTGCAACCTGTTGTTTTTCGTTCCTCTAGCATACGGTGGGCATCTGTCACTTGATCTAGGGGAAACCTTTGATTTATTGATATATTAAGATCACCTTTTAATATTAAATTAAATAGGCTGCTAGTCGCATTTTCCAACCATGACCTATCTTCCGTAAAATGGTAAAGTATCGGTCGAGTGACGGTATATGAACCGACCGCCAAATCAGCTAATTTAAAATCGGTTGCTGGTCCTGATGATTGACCAAAGTTTACCATTGTTCCAAATTTCTTTAGGCAATTTAATGAACCTGGATAAGTGTCTTTACCTACGCTGTCATAAACCACATCCACACACTCCCCATCAGTTAGTTCTCTTACCCGTTTAACAAAGTCTTCATCACGATAGTTGATCATTTGTGCATATCCATGCTCCATAGCTAGCTTGCATTTTTCATCACTACCCGCTGTTCCGATGGCATTAATGCCCAGTGATTTCATCCATTGCCCGGCAATCAACCCGACACCGCCCGCAGCGGCATGGAACAATACGCTATTTCCCACTTTTAATTGAAAACTGTTATGCAGAAGATAATATGTCGTTAGACCTTTAAGAATGGAAGCGGCAGCAGTCTCATCACTAATTCCGTCTGGTATTAGAATGATATGTTGCGCGTCTATAATTCTGTGTGTCGTATAGGCATTATTTGGTAAAGTATATACGACCCTGTCACCAACTGAAAACCCGTTGACGTCGGGTGAAATTGCTTCGATAATTCCTGCTGCTTCGCTGCCCAACACAAGATTATTATCAACCGGCCAAGGATAAAGACCACTTCTAAAATAAACATCAATAAAATTTACACCGATGGCCGTTTGTCGGATCAGAACTTCACCAGCGCCGGGCTCGGTTATTTCAAATTCATTTTTTTGCAACACTTCCGGTCCACCAGATTTTGTTGCGATCATGTTATAGGCCATATCGACACTTTCTTTTTTTTAAGATTTGAGGCTCAATTGATTTTGGTAAGCAAAAAGTCCTGGTTCGCCGCCCGTATGAACAAATAAAATACTTTCATCCTTACCAAACTTACCTTGTTCTATAAGGTCAATCATACCCGCCAGTGCTTTACCGCTATAAACTGGGTCAAACAGAAGTCCTTCGAGGCGCGCCACTAGCAACAACGCATCGTTCATCTTCTTCGTTGGCAAGCCATAAGCTTCACCTACATAATTGCTATTAACGACGACGTACTCACGCTCAATATTAAAACCACAGTCAAGCCGAGCCATGGTTTCGAGCGCGAGATTATAAACGCGTTCTTCCTGAGCTTCTTTGGGTAGATTTGCGCATATGCCCAGCAACTTTATTTTGCTTTCTACAGAAGCTAAACCAATGAGAAGTCCAGCCTGGGTACCACCACTTGCCGTCGCATGTAAGATATGATTTACCTTCAAGTTTTGTTCATCAAATTGCTGCATTATTTCATGCGCCGCTGCTACATAGCCGTATGTTCCGACGGGTGTAGAGCCGCCCCGAGAAATAACATAGGGCGTACCGCCTCGTTTTATGACGGCTTGCGCCGTTTTCTTTAGCTCATCTTCTATATTGTTGTTAGCCGCGAGATAGCGAATATCAACATCAAACAACTGATTAATAAAAACATTGCCAGATTTTAAATAGGCGTCGTCATTAATATCAACACGATGTTCGAGTATCATTTCACATTTCAACCCCAGTTTACTCGTTGCTGCAGCAACAAGACGCGTATGGTTCGATTGACTGGTTCCATGAGTGACGATTGTATCTGCTTTTTGTTCCATGGCATCACCAAGCAAAAATTCAAGCTTACGTGCTTTGTTTCCACCCATAGCAAGCCCCGTGCAATCATCACGTTTCACATAAATTTTTGGCCCATTAAGGTGTTCCGTTAGCCTCGGTAAAAATTCAACTGGCGTTGGCAGGTTTGTCAGCTTTACTCGAGGAAGTTTGGATAATTTCATTTAAATGCTCCCACTAACAATTATTATATTTGGCGCAGAGAGCCTTACTTAAAACTTCTATTCCTTCATTAATAATTTCAAGTGAATTTACGAATGAAAGTCTTAAATGGTGTCGGCTTGCCACACCAAAGTCGGACCCTGGGGTTACAATTACGCCTTTCTCATTGAGTAAATAATCAGCAACATCGGTACTGTCACCCCAGCTCGCTGGGAACTCAGCAAATGCAAACATTCCTCCTTCTGCTAGCGGGCACTTAACCCCGTCGATGTCATTTATCCCTTTTGTAATCGCGTCGCGCCGCGATTTATACTCATTGTTCATTTCATTGATGAATGGATCACCTTCATTGATCGCGGTTATACTTGCATATTGCACCATACTCGCAGCACCACGTGAACTATATTGATTTATACGGCCAAGCATTTCAGCAACCTTCGGCTCCGCGATAGCGTATCCAAGCCGCCAGCCTGTTATCGCATATGATTTTGAAAGACTGGTTACGATGATGGTGCGTTCTGCAACTTCTTTGCTCAACGAAGCTATGGATCGGTGCGTAATTCCGTCAAAAGTGTTCTGACTATAAACCTCATCTGAAATAATCCAAAGATCATGCTTGATCGCCACATCCGCGACAGCTACTAACTCTTCTTTGCACAACACTCGTCCCGTTGGGTTCCAAGGAGTGTTTAAAAGAATAGCTTTTGTGTATGTTGTAACCGCTTTTGAAAGCAGCTCTGCATCTAATATGAACTTGCCTTCAACGCACGGCATGGAAACGCCTATTGGAGTGGCTCCTGTTAGCGAGATAATATCCCGATAAGGACCCCAAAAGGGTTCAATAACCAAAACTTCGTCATTAGGGTTCAAAATGGCTCTGGTCGTAATTGATAGAGCACCGAATGTACCGGGCGTTACCACTATTTGTGTAGCATCCGTATTTATGCCGTGAAATTTTTGAGAGTTATCACTTATGGTTGTTCTTAGTTCAGGAAGTCCACTAGGATCAAGATAACGACTTTTGTTATCCTCAATTGCCTTGATTGCCGCTTTTTTTACCGGCTCTGGTGCGTTAAAATTCGGCTGTCCGCCACCGAGATCAATAATTCTCATGCCTTTCGCGGCGAGTTCATCCGCCCGGCGCCGCATTCCTACGATCGTCGACTTTCCCGTTGATTGCGCAAAATTTGATAATTGAGGACACATGATAAAATCTCTTTTCTATTTACGTAAGGCTCTTTGTTTAATGATATAGGGAATAAAGCCAATAATAAGAAGACCGATGATTAGCCTGACTGCTTCAAATGACGAATGTGACGCCGCCCAACAGCAAATAATCAATGATATAATTGGAATCAAATACCCTCCTTTCACTTTGAAGGAGTTTGCTCGGCTTACTTCTGATGCACGCCTTTTGATGACAGGCAAGGCCAAAATGCATAGAATATATATAATCAATCGTGCCAGTGACGTTGAAATTGCCAGTAAAATAAATGTACCGGAGAGTGCAAGGGCAGTACATGCGGCGCTAAAAAACATTATAGAATTTACGGGAGATGCATTTTTTCCCCGCAGTTTCATAAACCATTCGGGTAATAAATTTTGCTCTGCCATCGCATAGGTTAGACGAGGTGCTGCAAACATCGTTCCTGAAAGGTTGCCATTAATAGAAAAAATTGCCGTTAGGGTTATTACAATTGCACCAATTGGTCCGGCTATTTTTTGGCCGACATCAACTAACGTGGCTCCTTGTGCCTCGCTACCGGAGAATATGCTCACATAAACGAGCATAACAAGGAAGTAGAGCAAGCCCATAGATAGAACCGTATAGATCAATGCTCTAGGAATTGTTGTTTTTGGCTTGTCGGTTTCACCTGCTGTTATTAGGGCTGTTTCAAAACCAACATATGCATAAAGCAAAAGAAGCGAAACACCGCCAAAATCATCAATTACTGGCATTGATTTTGGGAAAAGAGTTTCCGGCGTGACATATTGCAAGCCTAACAAAATAAGCACAAGAAGCGGCATTACCTTTAAGAAACTAAAAATTGCCAAGGTTCTAATACCGCTTTTTGCACCGCTTAAATTGGCAAGAGTAAGTCCAACACAAACGAATGTTATCGCAACTATCTTGCCTGTTCCATCTTCAAGCCAAGGCCATAATGCCCCTAAATACACAGCCATTACATGAGCATTGCCGGCAAATGCAGTTGTCCTGCTTATATAATATAACCATCCGGCACCATAACCAACAACGGGACCAAATGCTTCAGTGGTATATAAGACAGGGCC
>JABIPV010000275.1 GCA_018699075.1 Kordiimonadaceae bacterium
CAAAAGACAAAGCTTACCTTGAACAATATCAAGCATTTATGCAGACCCACTATAATGTAAAAAAGAAAAAATCAGAAGACCTTATTACCGATACTGCACTCGAAATAGCTTACAGCCTAAACCTCACAGATCTAGAAATTGCAAATGTTGAATATACAGTAGGCTTGGTTCGTATATTAAATCGCAAATTAGAAAATACTGATAGTCATTTTTCTAATGCCCTTAAGTTATTTACTAATGAATATGGTAGTTCACACTCATTGGTTGGCGAAATAGAATATTGGCTGGCTATGCTTGATCTCGAAAAAAGAGAATACGTGCGAGCAAGTGATCGCTTTGAAAAGGTCGTGGCTATTTTTTCAGATGGCAGACCGGATGCTAGTGGTTTTCTAAAAAACAGCCATCTATATCTAATAAAGTTATATTATGTACAAGAAAAGTCAGCATTTGAAAGTGATCATTTCACTGAATACCTTAGATTAGAGCATAACTGGATCCCTAGGGATAATATTAAAGATAATCCTGATGAATATTTACCTACCGTTCGTGCAAACCCTTATTATCCTGCACGTGCAGCTGAAAACGGAATAGAAGGATTTGTAATTGTAAAATTCACTGTAGATACAAATGGAGACACAAAAGACGTAATATCCATTCTATCTAGCGATGAAATGTTTGAACGCAATTCCATCAAAGCCGCCAGTAAATATAAATATAAACCTAGAATGGTAGATGGCGAAGCTGTCGAAGTCACCGACGTCATTGTAAGAATTGAATTCAAATTAGAAGGCTAAATTTTTTCTAATTAAATCAATCCCGCCAGCGGCGAAGACGGATCAGCGTACAACTTCTTCGGCATTCTTCCTGATAAATACGCATCCCTACCCGCCTGAACCGCGTGGTTCATGGCTCTGGCCATGCGTATTGGGTCTTTGGCTTCGGCTATGGCGGTGTTCATTAGCACGGCGTCGCAGCCTAGTTCCATGGCTTGGGCAGCTTCGGATGCTGTTCCTACGCCGGCGTCAACCAGAACGGGGACGTTTGCTTGTTCAACGATGATGCGGATGCCGACGGGGTTTTGAATTCCAAGGCCGGAACCAATTGGTGCGCCGAGCGGCATAATCGCGCAGCAGCCGATGTCTTCCAGAACTTTGGCTTGGATTGGATCGTCTGTGCAGTAAACCATTACCTGAAAGCCTTCTTTGATCAGCGTTTTCGCGGCTTCAACGGTTTCCGGCATATTGGGATATAATGTCTTTTGGTCACCAAGTACTTCAAGCTTCACAAGGTCCCACCCGCCTGCTTCTCTCGCCAGTCGTAAAGTGCGCACGGCATCATCACCGGTAAAACACCCTGCGGTGTTGGGTAGGAATGTATATTTCTTGGGGTCAAGGTAATCGACCAGCATTGGTTCCCCGGGACTGGCGATATTTACGCGGCGCACGGCAACGGTAACGATTTCGGCACCAGATGCTTCTACAGCCAACTTGGTTTCACCAAAATCTTTATATTTTCCGGTTCCGACTATTAATCTCGATGAGTATTCTTTACCCGCAACACTAAACGTATCAGTCATATTATTTATTACCTATTTTTAACCGCCACCAATGAAGTGGACGATTTCTAAATTATCGCCGTCACCAACCATTACATTTGCAAATGTGGACTTGGGAACGATCTCCAGATTATGTTCGATGGCGACTTTGTCGTGTTCGATATCAAATTTTTCCAGTAAATCGACCAAACAAACTGCTTTATCCAAGCTATGCTGGTCCCCGTTTATGGTCACATTTATCATTATAATGCCTTTAAAGTCATAATGGCTATTTTCAAATCACAATTAAAGTATTATATACATAGGTAATGAGAATAAGTCAGTAGGGAAATATGACAAAATCAATATTGGTGGTTAATGGACCCAATTTAAATCTGTTGGGAACCCGCGAACCTGAAATTTACGGTGCTGAGACCTTAGACGATATTAAATTCAAAATGATCGAAAAAGCGGCAGAACACGATTTCACAATTCATTTCGTCCAAAGCAATATTGAAGGCGAACTGGTTGATTTCATCCAAACCGCCAGAACCGACCATGATGCAATCATAATTAATGCCGGTGCCTTTACCCATACATCTGTGGCGATTATGGATGCCTTGCAGGCGGTCGACACCCCAACGGTCGAAGTTCATCTTTCAAATATATATAAACGCGAAGAATTTCGTCATAAATCATATATTTCCGGTGTAGCCGTGGGTATGATTGCGGGATTTGGGTCACTCGGTTATTTAATGGCGGTTGACGCTATTGATGATATACTCAATTAAAACATATTTAGAATAAGCAGAAGGAATACACATAATGGCAAAAATGCAAGTCGACAAAGATCTAATACGCGAACTCGCGGAATTGATTAACGACACGGATTTGTCTGAAATAGAAGTAGAAGATGGCGATAGAAAAATTAAGCTTTCCAGAAACGGGACACCTGCACCACATTATGCAGCACCGGCCCCGGTCGCAGCACCAGTAGCAGCCGTTGTAGCAGCACCCGTTGCAGATGCCCCGAGTGATGCTATTCATCCCGGCACTGTGTTTTCTCCAATGGTTGGAACCATTTATACATCCCCTGATCCTGAATCACCCGTATTTATTAAAGTTGGCGATACAGTATCCGCAGGACAAACCATTCTGATTGTGGAAGCCATGAAAGTAATGAACCAAATTAATGCGACAAATGGTGGCACAGTCAAAGCGATTATGGTCGAAAATGCACAGCCGGTAGAATACGGCGAAGCACTTATCATTATCGAATAATGGATCAAAAAGCATGATTGAAAAAGTTCTTATTGCCAACCGTGGGGAAATCGCCCTTCGCATTCATCGAGCATGTCGCGAAATGGGTATTAAAACCGTTGCCGTGCATTCAACCGCCGATGAAGACGCGATGCATGTGCGCCTTGCGGATGAAAGCGTTTGTATTGGTCCACCGGCCTCTGCAGACAGTTATTTAAATATCCCTGCGATTATTTCTGCTGCTGAAATTACCGGCGCAGATGCCATTCACCCGGGATATGGCTTTCTTTCCGAAAGCGCTAAATTCGCGGAAATTATTGAAAAGCACGGTATTGCCTTTATCGGTCCAACTGCGGATCATATTAATTTGATGGGCGATAAGATTTCAGCAAAAGAAGCGGTAAAGAAGGCAGGTATTCCTGTTGTTCCCGGTTCACCCGGTGCCGTTCGTGAATTTAAAGAAGCAGCAAAAATCGCCAAGAAAATTGGTTATCCTGTGATTGTGAAAGCCGCATCAGGCGGCGGCGGACGAGGAATGAAGATCGTCCATAACGAAGAAGAACTTGAATACGCCATTAGTTCAGCAAGTCGTGAGGCGGCTGTATCCTTTGGTGATGATACGGTTTACTTGGAAAAATTTCTTACAACTCCACGCCATATTGAAATTCAAGTGCTCGCCGATACCCACGGTAATGTGGTTCATTTAGGTGAGCGTCATTGTTCTTTGCAACGTCGCCATCAAAAAGTATTGGAAGAAAGCCCATCCCCGGCGCTTAATTCAGCGGGCCGTGATAAAATTGGTGAAGTATGTCGCAAAGCGGTTCAATCCTTTGGTTATCGCGGCGCAGGAACAATCGAATTTTTATATGAAGATGGTGAATTTTACTTCATTGAAATGAATACCAGATTGCAAGTAGAGCATCCGGTGACAGAAATGATCACTGGTATAGATCTCGTGCGCGAACAAATTCGCATTGCCGATGGCCTACCGCTTAAGTTCAAACAAGAAGACATTAAGTTTTCCGGTCATGCTATTGAATGCCGTATTAATGCCGAAGACCCCTTTACATTTATGCCCTCACCCGGTCAGGTAAAAGACTACCATACGCCCGGCGGTCTTGATGTTCGGGTTGATAGTGGTCTTTATTCCCGCTATAAAATTCCACCACATTATGACAGCATGATTGCCAAATTAATCGTGCACGGAAAAACCAGAAATGAATGTTTGATGCGTCTTCGTCGTTGTTTGGAAGAATATGTGATTGACGGCATTAAAACCACAATTCCCCTACACCAAAAACTGATCCACGAAGATGATTTCATTAATGGTGATTATAATATTCACTGGCTTGAAAAATACTTAGATAGCCTTACTGCGGATTAGGTACAAAAGATGGAGATCACAACTGAACTCCTTCTTAGTGCTTATATGCAAGGCATTTTCCCTATGGCGGAAAGTGCCGATGCAGAAGACATTTACTGGGTCGATCCTGAATTACGCGGGATCTTCCCCCTTGATAAATTCCATGTCCCCAAAAAACTTACTAAAACCATCAAAACAGAACCGTTTAAAGTTAAAATAAACACTGCCTTTCGTGAAGTAATGCGTAAATGCGCGAAAACTACTGGCCATCCTGACCGTAAAAATACCTGGATTAATGAAACCATCTTATCCCGTTACGGTGAACTTCATGATTTAGGATATGCTCATTCGGTAGAATGTTGGCAAGATGATAAACTTGTAGGCGGCCTTTACGGTGTTTCTTTAAATGGTGCTTTTTGCGGCGAAAGCATGTTTCATGAAGTGACAGATGCCAGTAAAATTGCCTTGGTATATTTAGTCGCGCGTTTGAAGGTTGGTGGTTATAGGCTTCTTGATACACAATTTATTACTGACCACTTAAGTCAGTTTGGGGCAATCGAAATCCCCCGCAAAGAATACCGCGCCAGATTAAATGAGGCTATTTCACAGGATAAAACGGATTTTTATTCGTTATCAGAAGACGCGGATGGATCAACCATCTTACAGTCGGTAACCCAAACATCATAAACCGCATGCTCAAGCGGTGATACTGCAGGGGATGACGCAAACATCCAACCTGTGAAAACTGTTGTCGGCTCGCCAATGTGGCCTAGATCAATCACTTCTAAAAAAGCAACGGATTCTGGGGTTTCTTCCGGCGGGTTGGAACGACAGTTGCGCATGGTAATTTCCAGCGTGCCAAACTTTGCAGTTTCATCGCGATTAACTTCTATTGTCGTCAACTTGGCAGTAATTTTATTAAGCGCCCCTAATGTAACAACAGGCATAAAGCCATCCGGCAGAGCATCAAACGGGTCTTGAGCTTGAGCCGTATAGCCATTAATTGAAAAAAGTAGTATGAATAGAATATAAAGACTGCGATGCATTAATTATCGCCTTCGTCACTTCCCGCAAATTTTTCGAGCAATCCTAGGAAATCTACGGCACCTTGTGTTTCGGTGATAACATCACCTTCTTCAAGCAACACATCACTGCC
>JABIPV010000297.1 GCA_018699075.1 Kordiimonadaceae bacterium
ATCCCACAAATGCACAAAGCTTAATGAAAGAACGCACTAAGTTAGAACAAGCGATAACGCTCTGTAATGATGTGGAAACTGAACTTAAAGATAATGTTGAGCTAATAGAACTTGGTGAAATGGAAGATGATCAGGAGATCATTTTAGAAGCCGAAAAAGCAATTGAAAAACTTACCAGCAAAGCAGGTGAATTAGAAATGCAAACTTTGCTTAGCGGTGAAGCGGACGCCAATCATGCTTACCTTGAAATTAATTCCGGTGCAGGTGGAACGGAAAGTCAGGACTGGGCCAATATGCTGCTCAGAATGTATACCCGCTGGGCCAATGCCCATGGCTGCAAGGTCGAATTGATGGAAATGCATAACGGCGAAGAAGCCGGGATTAAATCTGCGACCATCCAAATTAAAGGCGAAAATGCATATGGTTGGCTGAAAACGGAGTCTGGTGTTCACCGCTTGGTACGTATCTCACCTTTTGATAGCAATGCCAAACGTCATACCAGTTTTTCCAGTGTCTGGGTCTATCCAGTCATTGATGATAATTTCGAAGTAGACATTAACGAAAGCGAACTGCGCATTGATACTTACCGCGCGTCCGGATCAGGGGGGCAGCATGTCAATACCACCGATAGTGCCGTGCGTATTACCCATATACCGACAAACATCGTTGTGCAGTGTCAAAATGACCGTTCACAACATAAAAACCGTGCCACGGCCATGAATATGCTGAAAGCGCGGCTTTATGAAGCCGAACTGCAACGCCGTGAAGAAGAAGCCCACGCCGAACATGATAGTAAAACAGACATAGGCTGGGGTCATCAAATTAGATCATATGTCCTACAGCCTTACCAAATGGTCAAAGACCTGCGCACAGGTGTGGAAAGCGGGCAACCTGACAAAGTATTAGACGGTGACTTAGACATGTTCATGAACGCCGCGCTTGCCGCAAGGGTGCAAGGCACAGAAACAGATGTTGAAGATATAGAATAAGCATAATAAGATTATCAGATGGCTAAACACTGACCGCGCCAAATACTTTTTAACAATTGGTACACAAGTTAACAAAAACCATAGAGGCTATTAACATAATTTCCTCAATTGAAAAATTCTATAAAAAGAGCAGAAGTGCCCTCGTTAGTATTGCGGCCAAGGGGTGGTTTTTTACGGCAAGCTTTGACAAACATTTCTTAGAACAAAAACCTTTCAGTTCTGATACGATTTTACCCTCTTCAAAAAAAGAAGATATTCTTCACTTACCAATTATTAAAAGTGAACCCTCACTTAATGCCAGACAAACTATTAATTATTTAAACACAGAAGACAGAATAGTAGAAAAATTCAACAAACTAAAGGCATTGATAAAGTTTGGGGATTTAAACTTAATTAATGATAGTTTCAAACAGGATGTCGATGTTGATATTTTAACAGCTCAAGAACGAACGTTTAATACCCATAGGTTAAACATAGTGATCATTGGGGCAGGTGTTACCGGGTTATATTTTGCTAACATCATAAGATATACATTAGGTAACGAAGTAAACGTACTTGTCTTGGACAATCGGTCGAATATACAAAATACCCGCAAGCCATTTAATAGAGATTGGTTAACCCACATTTCTTCACATATTATTCAAAAATATACGCCGCCAAATATAAGAGAATTGCTCGAATGTTTCGGAACCAACGGGTTAATAGGACTTCCAATAAACATGTTAGAAGCTGTGTTAATGCTATCATGTAAAGATCAGGGGGTTAAATTTTACTTTTCGCCAAAATTAGATTTTTTAAAGCTGAATAGTAAATCCATAAACTTCTTTATTGATGCAACAGGAGGGCGACAAATTGAGTGTGAATATTCTTCATTGAACTCTCAAGAAAGCGATGTAAAAATTCAAAACTCAGTGATGGATTTTAGATCTGCGGGTATAAATCAACTGCACAATATGCCCCAATCCCAGACAAATCATGTAGAAGTTACACTTAAAGCTTCAGGCGCGTGTCATTTTCCTTACATTGGAAATTCAAAAATTGATATTCATATGGTTAAGCTTACTGGGATACCTAAAAACTTAATTAAAGCAGTGCTCGAATTGATAGAACCACGCAACGCTTCTAATTTATTCTTTGTATGGAAGGGCGTATTGAGAGATGAATTAAATGAAGGGTTAGTTTTGATTAATCTTACGAAAAGTGAATATGATCTTCTAACATCGCGCATCGATAATTCTATCAATTTAAAAACTTTTTTAAAAAACAATAGCAAAATATTATCTTCTCTAAATGGTAATA
>JABIPV010000279.1 GCA_018699075.1 Kordiimonadaceae bacterium
CCGTCGCATCAGACCACCTTCCTGTACTAATGACCTTAGAGCTGATTTCTGATGATTAAACTCAAACTGCAAAAGAAGTGAACTTACAGTTGCCCCTATTTAAAAAAAATATTAATTATTCATTAAATTTTAGTATGTAATAATAAAAAAGACACAATAATAAGGCGAAAATTAATGGCACAAATTCTTTTGGTTGAAGACGATACTGAATTAAGAGAACTCATTGTATTAAGACTTGAAATGGCTGATCATAAACTCACCTGTGCTGAAAACGGGCTTATAGGTTTGAACCTCGCCATGGATGAAGATTTTGATCTGATTCTAATGGATATGGTTATGCCGGTGATGGATGGTGACGATGCCTTAATGCAATTAAGAAAATTCGGTTATAAAAATAAAATTGTCGTCATTACAGCCGCGTTTCCCCAAGATAAAGTGACAAATTCTTACTTCCCAGGTTGTGATGATGTAATTTGCAAACCTATTACTGATGGTTTCGAAGAACGAATAGCTGCTTACTTTTAATAATTCAACTCTTCCACATCAAATTACGATCGAGCAACACTTCCCTAACGGCACGGTGAGCCTCATTAATCGCCGCATCAGTAAATGGGCTTGCTGACGCATCTGAATTGGCGATCGAAATTCGTCCAAGCGGTTGTCTTGCGATTACACAAGGGCGATCATCAGAAGGATAAAGTGCCCAATGTGGCGGGTCTGACAGGGTATTATAAGCATAAGCATTACCGTGGGGCCAGCGGTTAACCGTAATACCCGCAATATCCCGGGCCGCATCAAAACCTGTCCCGGCGAGCATTTTAGTGAGTTGTTCACGAATATTACGCTCAAAAGTTTCAAATGACATATTGAAAAGTTCGGTTCGTCCTGTTTTTAATTGAGTACTTCGGTCAGCACCCGGTTTACAGGGGGCGCGGTGCATTTTGACAATCACTGGTTCTTCGGGGTCAATAGGTGCTTTATAATCGCCCACACTAAGGGGCATATGAAGGCTGGTAGATGAATGAAACTCTCCCGGTGCGTGAATACTAGAAACACCAAGTTTTTCAAATGGCTTACCGTTTCGAAGCAATACATTGGTATAAACACGTGGTGCTTTAATACCATATTTCATCGCGCCGCGCTGGGTCGCGTTAAATTCACGACACAAATAAGGGATAACCATATGCCAACACGCTAACACACAATTTTTTGCTGTTACTTTATAAGGTCCCCCTTCACGAATATAAGTAATTTCAACTTTTTTCGCGGTTTCAATTTCCCCAAGATGTTTCACATTAATCACTGAGCTGTTTAAACGTACCCGCGACGGATTATCCTGTCTGTCCAGTTTTGCATAATCAACCCTTGACGAAATAAGATCATCAAGATCATCACCGGGAATAGCCTCCGGAATAAGATGACGAACAATCATGCGGGCAATTGTCGCATTTCCGTCTGGGAAATATATGGAACTTTCACGGTATTCATGCTCGCGACCATGTTGAGATCCACCTATATGATGTAAAGGACTAATTTTTGCCGTAGGCCTGAGTTCAAGATTTTTAAATCCTGGATATGTATCCATCTGCCAACAAAATAATGCCGGCACTTGTTCCGGTCCCATATAATGGCGAAAATGGGTTCTTGCTTGGAAAAAAGGAAGCACAGATGGATCAAGATTTAAATGTTCGGTCAAATAATCATTATAACTGGTAGAAGCAAGTTTTACCTTCTTTTCATCATCGCTCATGCCCTCAAAACCTGAAGCCGTGACTTTTTCTTCATGTAACCGCTTTAGATCCCTTTTCGCAGTTTTACTAAGTGGTGTATTATCAAAGAAATCTGTCCATTCTTGCTCTCGCGGCTTACTGACAAGTCCCTCATCGCCAAATGTTTCTTTATCAAAGAAAGTGGCGCCGTCATATCCATGATTTCGATAATAACTGACCATTTCTTTGGTTTTTTCTTGATAAGCTTCAAGGTTAATACCGAGCTCTCTTAAAAGGCCTCTTGCGACATTACTATAATTTGTTGGCTGTTCCACATTAAGCGTGCCGCCATTTACAATAATATTGCGACCATCTAGGGTATATTCATTGCGTTTGGCGTGACCGCCAAAATCATCATGATTATCAAGAATAAGAATTTTTGCGTCCGGCCCGACGGATTGTCGGTAGAACCATGCCGATGCAAGGCCGCTTATACCGCCACCTACAACCACAAGATCGTATTCTTCCTCTGTATCTTTCCCGTTCATATTTCGGCCATCACGCACCGTGTGCGACGCTTCAAAGGACCCCGTATGATCGCCGCGAATGCCCATCAATGCCGGCGGGTAGTAGCCATCTTGATCTTGTGCAAAATTGCTTTTGCTTTGAGCAGAACTTACAAGTGACGGGCCTAATATAGAACCAA